>CAUZNH010000204.1:0-3092 GCA_963581345.1 Candidatus Thalassarchaeaceae archaeon
ACACCTTGCCAGCAGGTGCAAACGATTTCTCAATGACAGGTGACAAAACCTTCTATGTAAAAGTCGACAATGAGGCACCTACTGTAGTTTGGAACTCATGGCAATTAGCTGCTGGCTCTGATGCAGAAGAGTATGATGAGATTCTACCCTCTTCAACAATTCATTGTGTCAATATCAATTTCGCAATAGAGGAGCGACAGAAGTTAGTAGCAGGTTCAATGAAAATCAATTGGATGTACTACGAGCACGATTTGAATTGGAGTCAATATCGTTCAACCTTCCCGGATGCTTGGCAGACTGCTGATCTTCAACTTGATTTATCAGCATCACCTAATCGTGCAATAGGTAACTGTGTTGATTTATGGCCTGGCCATGAATTGCCATCAGACCTTGATGGGGTTGATTTGAGGTTCTGGGTTACAGGCACCGATTCAGCAGGAAACGGTATTGCTCTTGGTGGACAATTTGGTGCTGCAGTTGAGGGCGGTGAATACTTATTGACCTACAAGGAAGCTGAATTTGTCATCAACAAAATTATCGTTTCACCTGGCCAACCAGAGGCGGGTCAACCATTCGAACTCCTTGTTGATGTAACCAATGTTGGTACTGACTCCGGAGAATTAGAATTACAAATCTTTACGATAATTGGAGGCAAAGGCAGTGGCGTTGGCTTCAACTACTCGTGTGGCATTACTTTTACTCCTGCAATGAATAATATTTGTAGAGTACAAGTTGAAGCCTTCCCTGAGCCGGTTTCATCTGTTATGTTCAAAATACACGATGCATCTGGTAATGAATTAGGTGAGTCACCTTCATTCCATATTCGTGAAGCAGGTAGTTCTGGAGATACTGATAACAACTGGGCACTTTATGGTGGCATTGCTGCTGTAATCATGGTTCTCATCGCATTAGTAATTGGTATCATGCTGTACGTAGGAAGAGAATCCGAAGAAGATGGTGAGTTCTTCATTGAGGATGAAGATTACTTGCCTCCAGGCGAGGCAGTAACTCCGATGTCAAGAGGGCCACCTCGCGCTGAAACTGGCGGTAGTGCGGACTATGCTACTCAGAGTAGTGGTCCACCTGGGTATGGTGACGGGCCTGCTGCTGGAGGCGATTCAAAGATGGATCGAGCAAAGCGTCTATTCCCATTCTGGGATGATGCAACGATTCAAGGTTACTTTGACCAAGGGTGGTCACTGCAACAACTTCAGGATTGGGTGCGAGAGAACAAGTGAAATCGCATCAATTAGGTATGGGGGGTGAAAGCGTGGATTACAAGACGCTTGACATCACAAACCCGACTGAAGAACATGCGATGCTAAGAGAAATGGTCCGAGACTGGGTCAGTTCAGAAGTTGAGCCACAAGCACTTGAGTTTGACCGAGATGAGAAGTTCAATCTTCAATTATTACGTGATATGGGTGAACTAGGACTTCTTGGAATTACTGCGCCAGAGGAGTATGGTGGGGCTGGAATGGATGCATTAGCCGCTACAATTGTTCATGAGGAATTATCCTATAGTGACCCAGGGTTTGCATTAGCTTATCTTGCCCACAGTATGCTACTTGTCAACAACCTTTCACGTAATGGCAGTTCAACTCAGAAGCAAGAAATACTTCCAAAAGTTTGCAGCGGCGAGTGGATTGGAGCAATGGCAATGTCTGAACCAGATGTTGGTACCGATGTAATGTCAATGAGCACTACTGCTCAGCAAAGAGATGACGGGAATTGGGTCATCAACGGCCGCAAAATGTGGATAACTAATGGCTGCCTTGATGAAGAGGGAACACCATGTGATGTTGTTTGGACTTATGCTAAAACAGGCGTGAATGAAAACGGCAGGGCTGAAATTTCAACCTTCCTTGTGTTCGCAGATTCACCTGGTTTTTCAGTTGGTCAAAAGATTGTTGACAAAACTGGAATGCGAGGCTCCAACACTGCTGAGTTAGTCTATGATGACTGTGTAGTTGGTCCTGATAGCCTCGTAGGCGCATGCGGAGAGTCAATGATTCATATGATGCGCAATCTGGAATTAGAACGGCTTACTTTAGCGGCGATGAGTTTAGGGATTGCTCGCCGCTCAGTCAAAGAAATGAATCGCTATGCCACTGAGAGAGAAGCATTTGGACGACCAATCAGAGATTTCGGTCAGATACAACGCTACATCGGCCAATCGTTCGCTGAATGGCGTGGGATGGAGGCATATCTCTACAATGTAGCTAGACAAATGGATGTAGAGCAGAGTGGCAATCGGTTGGATTCTGATGGAATAAAGTTGGTATCAACAACACTAGCGAAAGATATTGCTGACCGAGCAATGCAAGTAATGGGTGGCTACGGTTATGTTGGTGAATATGTGGTTGAGAGATTGTGGCGTGACGCAAAACTTCTCGAAATTGGTGGTGGGACTTTGGAGAGTCATCAGAAGAATATTACCAAAGATTTAGCTAAAGATTCATCAATTCTAGGTTGAGGTGTTCTCTTGTCTTGGCCTTGGAAATCGGTGGATTGGAATGACCCTGATGGAGGGGTAATCCGATTTTTCCCTTACATCCCTACAGTTGTATTACCACGTATTATTCGTCCAAGAGATGATTGGGATGGGCTTGCGTTATTACTACATCCAGAAGAGCGGGAATCTTGGGAGGATGAAGAGAAGATGGAGAAGTCTGGAAAGGGATCTTCAACCATATTGGCAATTCACGGTGGCGGTGATTTAGCGCGGATGTTGATTCGTATGCAGATGTTAGAGGATGTCAAGGGAGCGAAATTTCCTGACCCAGAGCCTCGCCGCTTACTCAAGTTGGCGGATAGAGATAGTATTCCCACTTATTTCATAGAGCCAGGGGTTGAAGATGAGGATTGGCTCACTTGGTTAGAAGAAACTGCAGATGAAGCAGCAAAATTATCTCGCATATTTTTGCAATTATTTGCTCGGCGCCGATTTGCAAAAACATGGAAGCGTACTCAACCAGAAGTTAGCGAACCCCCAATATCAGAAGGTTCGGATTCACTTGCTATAGCGGCAGGGTTAGCAGGAACTTGGTGGCGGATTTCGGAATCATTTTCTACAGTTGAATTGCAAGAGA
>CAUZNH010000205.1:0-3086 GCA_963581345.1 Candidatus Thalassarchaeaceae archaeon
CCCAGCCGCAGTTCCATTTTGGAAGATGATTCCTGCAATCATGTGTGGGAACACTTGTGTTTGGAAATCACCACAAGATGCACCTTTGCTGTCATTCGCATTAGCTAGAATAATGCACGAGGCTGGGATACCCGATGGAGTGATCAACTTAATTCATGGCAAAGGAAGTGGTGCTGGTCAGGATTTGGTTGATGCAGTTGATGAAGGATTGGTCAACAAGATATCATTCACTGGCAGTACTGCTGTAGGAAAAATGATTGGCGAAGTTTGCGGTCGAAATCTAGTTTCAGCAAGCCTTGAACTTGGTGGTAAAAACCCACTCGTTGTGATGCCTTCAGCAAATCTTGAAAATGCTGTTGAAGGAGCCTACTGGTCTGCATTTGGGACAGCGGGTCAACGCTGTACAAGTCTCGGAAATCTGATTATTCACAAAGACATTTATGATGATTTCATGGAGATGTTCATGGCGAAAGTAGAATCTACAACTATCGGAGATTCGTCGAGAAACCCTGGTGTTTTGTATGGCCCAATGCTGTCCGAAAAATACGCTAAGGACTTCCTAAGGGATATTGAGATGTGCGAAAATAGTGGGGCTACACGCGTATTCGGTAAAGGGCGTATAACTAACGAAAACAAACCAATAGGCTTCCAAGGAGATGCCTCAGAAGGTGTCTACATGTGGCCATATGTTTTTGTTGATGTGACCGAAGATATGGAGTGCTTCCATGAGGAGATTTTTGGACCTGCTGTTACCATAGTCAAGGCTGATGATTTTGAGCATGGGTTATACCTCGCTAATGCAAGTCCATACGGTCTTTCAAGTGCAATATATACTAATGACAGGCTAGAAGCATACCGTTACAAGACTGGTATAAAGGCCGGAATGACTGGAATCAATAATTCAACTACAGGTGCAGAAGCCCACCTCCCATTTGGTGGTGTTAAAGGCTCAGGAAACGGGACCCGTGAATCGGGAATCTGGGTGATTGAGGCCTACTCGTACTGGCACGCTGTCAACGATGAGTTGAGTGGGAAGTTGCAGTTGGCGCAAATGGATGTTGAAGATGTTGAGATTGAGGAAGCAGATGTTGATTACTCCGCACTATCTTGAGTATCATTCTTTACTCTGAAAAACATACTTGTTCAAAGTATGACATCACCGCACTCAGGGCATTTCATACCGGGGATGAAAGCACCAGGCATGAAGCCACATTTTAGGCAAATACTCAACGGCTCGTAGTCCATTACTCCGTTGAAGTAAGCGGTCACATTCAAGGCTGACGGCTGTAAGCACATACTAGATGGCGATTGGATATCACATTGAACGGGTAGGCGATTTACCAGAGGTTGACCCCCGCCTCATACTTATTCAGAAGCCAAGTAATGGTTGGCCGCTTCTCGAAGAGGAAGAACTTGAATCCCGATTGGCAGTAATTCGTAATTCCTCAACTCTGGAGGAACTCCGAAATCAACCTGATATCGCAGCCTATCGTCAGTTCTATTGGGGCCTCGGAATTGATCCAACAAAACGCCGCCCATCTGCAGAAGCTTTGGTACGCCGCATAATTGCCGGCAAACCATTTCCGCGCATCAATCCAATAGTTGATCGCTACAATCTCATCTCAGCTGAAAATCGCATCAGCATCGGCGCACTCTCAACAGATTATCTTAGTGATAAAAAATTGACTATGCGCATGGCCCAACAAGGTGAGCCATTCCTTGGTATCGGATTTCTAGAACCAAAGCCATGCACAGGTCAAGAACTAGTATTGTCAATAGATGAACAAATAATTGCTCTCTATCCTTATCGGGACAGTCACAACACACGTATCAGGGGCGATGATTCTGCCGTTTTGTTTACTCTATGTGAGGTCCCTGAGATTGAAGAATCCCTTATTGAGAAGGCGGCACAGTCATTGAAATCAGAATTTTCCTAGTGGGTACTTACTCTAGTTTTAGTAGTGAAGTTGATAGAATATAAGCGCTCGCCTTAACCTGATTAGGGTTTGGAGTTGATGGGCGAGGCAGTCAAATTACCTATGCGTCGTGGATTCGGCGCAACCGACAGGATAGATGCTTGGTGGAAAGGCCCCTCTGCAATGGTCCTCTACCTAGGTATAATGATAGCATATTCTACATGGCGAGGATTCATGGAAGCAGATTTCTGGATTTTCTCAGAATTTGGCCGCTCTGCAGGAGTTCAGACCATGGCTATTGAAAATCAAGGAAGCCATGTGTTGAGCCCACTGTTTAGTCCACTCATTCTCCCAGGTGGTGACGGGCTCGGTGGACCAATTCCAGAGTTTCTGTGGTGGATGTCTCCAGCAATGTTCATTCTAATTTTCCCAGCCGGATTTAGAGGAACCTGTTACTATTATCGCAAAGCATACTATCGTGCATTTTTCCATCAACCAACTGCTTGTGCAGTTAGTAAGCCTTGGAATGATTACAAGGGCGAAACAAAACTTCTTCTTGTCCAAAACTTGCATCGATATTTCATGTATGCTGCTCTAGCCTATCTGCCGATTTTATCATACGATGTATTACTTTCAACTCACTTTGAAGGTGGCTCTTGGGGCTTTTCAGTAGGTACACTAGTGCTTGCTCTAAACGTGATACTACTAACTGGTTACACACTTGGTTGTCATGCTTTTCGCCATCTAGTTGGTGGTGGAGTTAACGATTGGACCTCTTCTGGGATGGCTCGCCTCAAATACAAGTTATGGAGTTTCAGTACCTACCTAAATGGACATCACAAAGAATGGGCTTTATACTCATTATTTTGGGTGATGTTTGCAGACTTTTATGTCTACGCCTGTACCATGGGTTGGTGGACTGATGTCGTCTTGTGGGGTGGATTGTGATGACTGATATTACCACCCACGAATATGATGTAGTCATTATTGGCGCCGGTGGTGCTGGCCTGAGGGCTGCTATTGAAGCAACACGCAAAGGTGCCACTGTGGCAATCATTTGCAAGTCTATGCTTGGGAAAGCACATACCGTAATGGCAGAAGGTGGGGCTGCAGCAGCATTAGGAAATGCTGACCCACGTGACAATTGGCAAACACATTTCCGTGACACCA
>CAUZNH010000206.1:0-3076 GCA_963581345.1 Candidatus Thalassarchaeaceae archaeon
GCAAATTCTGAAATCGAAGAAGGAGCGAGTATAGAGACTTCTGAAGTTGAGATTATCACGGGTAGTAAGTTCCACGATTTAGGTGAAAAAAAGTGGCAATTATGGACTCATAGTAAATTACAAAGATCTAACCGTGCTATTCGATATATTCAGCCAGATGATTTACATCGCCTTCCTGTACAAGGTATTTCCCAACGATTGGTTTCAGGTGATATGGTTGTAGTTGATTTACGAGACCTAAAACATATGACTTCGCAACAAGATGCTTGCAGGAGAGAACTGGGGGGGATGTCAGAGCGGCTTGGGGCTGCTGTTTTTGCCCTTGATAGCGCTGAAACGTTGTTGCTAGTGCCAGGTGCTGGCTCAATTGTTGATACTACTTCACATCATCTTGGTATTGTTGATTAATCACGAATTTTGAGTGAACCAGTGGTTGAGTTCTCCAGATTCAACTTCTTTCAGGGCATAATCCGTGTATTCTCTGTAAGCCAACCACTTTGCTAGATCTTCAGAGTCGTCACCGGATTGAGTCTTTTTGCCAATGGTTTCATCAGCATATTCAATACAACGGCGAAGGAAATCTGCAACAGCATCTTTTTTCTGTTGTTCTCTTAGTTCTTTATCAGTCATCAATTGTCATCTCCTTCAATTATCATTCTACTCGCCTCGTATTCATCTCTACTCATCATGAAGCGAGCAGGGTTTCCTGCCCAAACTTGACCCGCTGGCACATCTTTTGTAGCAACAGAACCAGCGGCAATTACCGCTTTTTCACCGATAGTGATTCCAGGTAACAGGGTTGCACCTCCGCCAATAACCGCACCATTACTGACGATTACTGGAAGCCACTTTCTGCGGTCTTGACTTGGTGGATGTCGGTCGTTGAGAAGGGTTGCATTTGGCCCGATAAAAACGTCATCTCCTAATTCACAGATGGATGCAACATATGCACCACCCTGTACTCTGACGCGGTCTCCCAATATCGCATCACTTCCGACATGGGCAAGAGCGCCAATTGAACAATCAGCCCCAATAACAGCCCCATTTCCAACGTGACAAGGCCCCCACGCTACTGAACCGTTTCCGAGGTCATGCCGTTTACCGCTCAGCACCTCGTTGTTCGCACCCACACCATCACCTGACCCACTGCTTGGTGTTCCTTGATTCAAACATTGCGTTTGAACAATGTGGATGAATTCACCCTTTTGAAAGGGGTAATCCTAAGACCAAATCTTAGCCATTAAGGTCATTCATGACTCTCTCAACATGGCCCTTGGACTGTACTTTGTAGCCAACCCAAGCTAAAGTTCCATCTTGATTGATAGCGAATGTAGAGCGAATACTACCTAGAAATGTCCGTCCGTACATTTTCTTCTCAGTCCAGGTGCCGTATAGTTGATGCAATTCGGTTTCACTATCAACAATCAATTCGAAAGGAAGCCCATGTTTGTCAATGAATTTAGTGTGGCTTTTTGCTGAATCCTTGGATACTCCGATGACTCTCCAACCAGATTCTTTCAAAGAATCAAAATTGTCACGGAAATCACACGCTTGAGTTGTGCAACCAGGTGTGTCATCACGTGGGTAGAAATATAGTATGACTCCACTATCTTTCAGCATCTCAGAAAGTGTTACTTCACTTCCATCAGTCAAAGTAGCGGTAAAATCTGGAGCGGTATCTCCCTCATTCAATATGCTCCCCATGGCCGGTGGTTAGAGGCAGCGTACTAATACTGATGCATCAAATCTAAAACAATTTTAGATCAAAGAACAAATAGGGCACTCCTCTAGATTATGCCCTCTTGCTGGACAATATTCTCTGCCAAAGAAAATGATTTGTAAATGACGACGTTTCCACTCATCTTCAGGAAATAATGCTTTCAAGTCACGCTCAACTTGCACAACATTCCTACCTTCGCTCAAACCCCAGCGCTTGGCTAGTCTGTGAATATGGGTGTCAACGGGAAATGCAGGAACACCAAACGCTTGAACCATTACTACGCTTGCAGTTTTATGGCCAACCCCGGCTAATTCTTCGAGTTCCTCAAATGTGCGTGGAACCACCCCTGAGTGTAGGTCAACCAGTTGTTCGGCCATTTTTTTGAGGTTTTTTGCCTTGGTTGGCGCTAGTCCAATCTCGCGAATAATTTCACGTATCTCATCTATCTCAAGGAGAGTCATTTTTTCTGGTGTGTCCGCTCTATCAAAGAGGGTTGGAGTAACTTGGTTGACCTTCTTATCGGTAGTTTGTGCTGATAGCATCACAGCTACAAGAAAGGTGTACGGGTCACGGTGGTCAAGAGGGATTGGTTGTTCAGGGTACAACTCATCAAGAATGGTTCCGATGGCTGATACATTTTGGCCCATTTTCACCAGAATCACTCCAGATCAACAGGGATATCGGTTTTCCAGCCGTAGATGCTAGTGGCGAGAATGATTGAGGATGGTAGAATGTAACATGGAAACCACATCCAATTCGCCCAATCTTCATTGGCTCCACCCAATATCAGGAATAGAACTACGCCAATCAAGAGAGCCGGTAGAGTTACGACTCCACCAAAGACCACTGCCCTTGCCGCTCCCATAATTCTTGGGCGGTAGTCGGATTGAATGAACTTTAGGCTTAGACATCAAGAGAACATTGCTTCAATTTCTTCGCCAGTTTTACAGTTCAGCAAGTGCTGTGGCTCTAGCCATCCTTTGCGGGCGATTTGTACTCCAAACCACACATCTCTCAAACCAGATGTGTCGTGAGCATCAGGATTGATGCAGATTGGAACTCCTTGGTCTCTAGCAAATCGCAAAAACCGCCAATCAAGATCAAGCCGATATGGGCTAGCATTGATTTCAACGGATTTCAGTTCACCCTCAGCATTCAATTCACCCATGCGGCGTAAAACCGCATGCAAGTCAACATCAAACCCATCTCGTCCTTGTAAAATCCGACCAGTAGGGTGACCTAATATTGTGCAAGTGGGGTCCTCAATCGCTGTAATCAATGCCTCAGTATTTGTGACTTCATCTCGACTTTTCCAAGTAGATAACTGATGCACTGAGGCAACCACATGGCTGAGTT
>CAUZNH010000207.1:0-3065 GCA_963581345.1 Candidatus Thalassarchaeaceae archaeon
GCCCCATCTACAACCGGTGGAACTGTAATCGTATATTGCGGCCATCCTAATTCTCCAGATGCAATAACGATTTGATGTGGTTGGTGGCAAGGGTTGACGGTGCCGAACCAGATACAATCCCAGTCGGCATCACTGGTGATGATAAAATCAACCGCATCACTAACATTTGCTCCATTAGTGATGTTAATTGACATAGTCAGTGGTGTATCAATAGACGCAAATACGTTTAGACCAGAATTTGGTCCCCAAGTTAGGTTACTTGTGTAGTTATTTGAGTTGTGTGACGTTCCAGCAATTGAGGATTCAATAAGTGAGGTGGATTTCTGATGATGAGTATTATCTGTTTCAAGTGCAGGAAGTATAGATACAGTTAGCACAAGAATTAGCGTCAGTATCGGTGGTAAAAACGACCTGTGCATGGTTCTCGGACTTGGCATGGTTCTTGAAGAGTTGCTCCGGCTTGTGTGCGGTACAAGTCATTTTTTGTCCCTTTTATATAATTTCAAGCACACATTCTAAGGTGAGGTACCCTGTTCGGCTTATCATGGGGGGTATATGGCCATTCAAGAAAAAGTCGGTCGAGGCCGAAGGGCCCAAAATTGTCACGTATAGTAAGGATGACCATCACGCAGAGGAAATCATGACAGATCGAAGTCATATTGAGAGTGACCAATATCAAGCCGCTCTTGACTTATTGACAAAACCACACCTTGGCGGTGAGTCTAGTGGTGCGGTCGCGGAAACCAATGTTGTTGAATCCCCACAAAGTGAAGAAACTGTTGACTTATTGGAAACAGTTAGTGATGATGAATTGGAAGGTGAATATGAGGTGAGTGATGACGGCTATTGGTATCTAAAGAACGATGATGGGACTTTTGAAGAGACCGCTTATGTGAAAGCCGCCGATGGTTCTTTCAGCCCCTATTCTGAGTAATTGAAAATTATAATTAATGGACAGGGTCCGGAATTAGTCTTTCAAGCGCCCCAACATCAAATTCACCAGCCTGAATTGGAACTCTTAGTTCAAATAAGTCAGCAACCGCGGGGTCAATTTCACCGAAACTACCCACCCTTTGACCATTGATTAATACATCCGCACCTCGTCCTTCTAACCAAGGCCCATCCGACGATTTTGTTGCCTTATAGGTGACTTCAAGTTCTTCCTGTTCAACTCCTAAATCCCTAAGAATTGCTTGGGCAATACCCTTTGCACCAGTAAATCCAGTACCTACTTCTGCACAACCCCAGGCAACCACGTCGTTGTTGTGATGGTCATGTACAACAGTTCCTAACTCATACACCCTTTGAGGTAGTTCATGGTGGCGGTTTGCGGCTAAAAGTCTGAGCAAGCTTGGAAGAATGTATTGTCGCATTATCGTATGTTCAATAGTAATTGGATTATGTAATTCGGTAACATCACCGCGGTGTTTTTGTCGCATTTTTGTAAATTGGTCACCTTCATTAGATAACGTGAGTGATTGAATCTGTTGTAATCCACAACCCTGCAAACTCTCTCTAATTCTCCTATGGAGAGTCATCTTAGTAAGTGGTTTTCCAGCAATGCTTTGCATTGAAGTTGCAACTCCTAAATCTTCGTAACCAATCCCTGTGGCAATTTCTTCTACTAGATCTACAGGGTGAAGGATGTCAGAGCGCCATCTTGGCATTTCAATTAGATATTCATCGCTGCCAACTTCTGCATCGGCCCATCTATCTGAAACCAGTGGTCCATCCGTGACCACACGTCTACGAATCAAACGGCCACCCATTCGATTGATTGCTTCAGAAATCTCAGCATCACTAAACTCTCTCCCAAGCACATTTTCTAGAAGTGACTTTGGCAATTTATGGGTTTTTGGCGACCCGTTAGGACAAATGGATTTATCTCCATGCCAGTTTGTTAACTCAATGCCCTCAATTGTGCCGCCACGAATGGCCATTGATAGGCACACTAGAAGTAGAGACGATTCACATGCTTTTTCATCCCAGCCAGTTACATCAATGAAGAAATCCGTAGTTTCAGTGGTTACTGTGGTGTGAGCACCATTGATTATAGGGGGAAAGGAAAGAACATCTCCTGAAGCATCTAGAATCACTGGGAATTTTTCAAACCCATCAAGTAGATGGGCGAAATCTACACCCTTTGGGTGCTTATTTAGAATTTCTGAAATTGACATCTCATTGTTCATCGCAAGTGGTATGAATTTGTAATTTGAATCAACCGTAACAACTCGGAAAGGTGGCTGAAGTGTTGATAGGTCGTGGACTCCGATAGAGGAGCGTCTTCTCCCCCTCCCTAATGCGAAGTGCAACTTTTCTTGATGGTCCATCAATCCCTGAATAAATTGGTCCCGTGCTTCGCTGGTGTGGCCAGTATCTACTCCTCGCACCACTGCACCATAGATAATTGGACGTACATTTTCCAAAGACGGGTCAACAGTCATCGTGATTGGGCCAGTTGTGACTGGTAGTGTTGGTTCAGCATCTGCATTATGCAGGAAAGTTCTGGTGGCATAAGCCATAGTTTCTGCACTAAGGAGGTCTGGGCGGTCTGGGAAAACTTCAATTTCAACAGTATTTTCATCACATTCTTCGACAACACAGCCAATTTTATCCAATTTGTCTCGCCATAGTTCAGGGTCGTGAGTGATGTTAGCACCTAACTGAAGGATGTGCAGGGTCTGGTGCTCAAAAGTGACGGTTGGCATACCACCTTCCTCCTTCACTGGCCAAGCCATTGTGGCATTGGTCTATCGTAGCCTGCTAAACGAATCCCAGTCATATTTGCTGTGTCTGAGTCTAAAGCCCTTAGGTGACGGCGATTGAGTTGGTCAATACCATCTTCACCAATTTCTATTAATCTGCCTCGGATTTCAGAATCTAGAGTTGCCAACCAATTTTCAACAGCCTCTGCTTTGCCTTTGTCGGTCTTCGGAATTTCTGAATTAGCAAACGGGTTGCTGACAATGAATTGTGCTCCAGCAGCAGCGATTATCAGAGCATCAGTCGCCGCTGCCTCCCAAGGTATTGAAATTCCCTGCGCGACTCCTTTGCGGGTCAACTGA
>CAUZNH010000208.1:0-3055 GCA_963581345.1 Candidatus Thalassarchaeaceae archaeon
AGTCAGATCTCATTGAACAAGGTTCTGGAGAATATGACCCAACTTTCGTCATCACCAAATTGGGGGCTAAAGTGAACAGAATGATGGTAGCTGGATTGCTTGAGCGTATGGAACGAAGAGATGGTGACAGTGGGGCAAATTATCGTGGGTCAATTCGAGACCCAACTGGACTTCACATGTTCAACGTAGGCTCATTCCAACCAGAAATCCATGCACAAGTAGAGGAATTAGTTGCTAAATTTGACCAAAACGAAGAACCAATTTTACTTCTCGCAATAGGAAAAGCCAGTCCGTATCAAACCGACGATGGCGGTGTTTTCACCGGCATGAGGTTAGAGGAGTTCACCATGATAAATGGTGAGGGGTATGCTAATTGGCTAGTTGAAACAGCTGATGCAACTCTTCGGCGCATTGATTTCTTTCAAAAGAGCCGTGACTTAGAATCCTCTGCAGATGTGTACCGTAAGGTGGGAATTCCAGATGACCTTGTTTCGGGATTGATTACGGGTAGGGGTCATTACTCCAGCATTGATCCAGATGTATACATGGTTGGTGTATTGAGGGCACTTGATTATTCAGAAGGTAATCTTACCACAATTTCGTTACAGATAGAGTCCTCAACAGACGAATCTTCTGATGATTCAGAATCATCTTCTGAGCAAGTGAAAGAATGGATTTCTGAATACTTGTTAGCCAACAATCCCGGTGATGGTGTGGCTTACGATTCGATAATGAATGATTTAGCATCAAAAGGGATATCGAGAAGTGTTGGAGAAGCAACAGTCGACCTATTGATGGATGATGGCTTGGTGTTTGAGCACTCCTTCGGATTCCTTGGTCACATTGGCTCAAATTGAGTTAGTTACGCGCTACCTTCAATTAGAGTCCGGCACGTGTCCCTACTTGAGGGGACTCAAATGTCGGGCGGTCTTTCCTGTTTCATTCGCTCATTAGACGGTGATTGGTTGCAATTAGATGGTTGCACCGTAGCGATTGAAATTAGGCGTAGATTTCAACGTGAAATTGCCCGTGATGGGGAAGGGGATGATTTAATCGATCAAGGGTCAGAGAGTATGGAATTCACATTGAGCGGTCGAATGGACCTCTCAACTTATCTCAAAGCTCAAACAATATTTCGCTCTGGAACCTGCTGGTTCATTGATCCATTTGAAGAACAAGAGATTAAGGTCTGCTTTGCCCGTATTCGCTATAATAGCGATAGCAATGATTTTGACTTTCAACTCATTGAGGATGTAGTCTGAAGGGGTAATGGATAAAATGGGGGCTCAAGAGGAGGAAATCAACCTCATCTACGCGCTCAGAGGTATCCAAGTGCTAATTGGTGCCGGCGTTGGGTTGGAGGCTTCAATGACTCATATCGCCAAGGGTGGTTATGGAATCATTTCATCAGATTTTTCTAGGGCTTTATCTGGTGTTAATTCAGGACAGCGATTAGAAGATGAATTACGTCGTCTCCTCAAATCATCAAAAAGTTCTGATTATCAACGTTTACTTACCTCAATGCTCAACAATGTCGTCTCAAACACGGATTTGGTAGCATCTCTTGAGCAACAAGCCGCAAGGGCAGAAGAGAATCGAACAGACCGATTGAAGCGTTACATCGAAGATTTGGCAGGTCTCCCAGAAAAAGCACTTATCCTTGGATTTTTAGCCCCGCTGATTCTCGGGCTTTTGGCAATTTCACCATTCTTATTGGGTGGCTTACAAGGGGTTCCAGGGGTTACTATTCCTCCCGTTGACAAGATGATGTTTGCTTACAAAGGTGGATTACTAGTTACTATTGTCTTACTTTTCTTCATGTTGTTAGGTGCTAAAGCGAAGGATCCGGGGGTGTGAAAATGGCAATTGGAATCTCAGGTCTCTTGGACATGGTGACAGATTCGTTTCTTATGTCCATATTTGTACCACTAACAATCATTTCGATGGGTGGTGGCTTACCATTTTTGTTAGAGGGCAGAAGGTTGAAGAAAATAGAATCTGGTTTGCCCGAACTTCTTGAAGGAATATCCACATCTCTTGGAGCAGGTCTTGGATTACAACAAGCGGTGACCTCAATAGCTACTCAAAGGGACGATCTTCTAGGCCATATGTTACGAAAAGCAATAACTCGTAGTCAGGTGACTACATTTGATGCGGCAATTTCTGAATTTGCTCTTGAGACCCGCTCTCCAACGGTTCAAAGGGCCTTCAATCTTCTACAAACGGCTGACGAAAATGAAGCGCCACTGGCAGATGTAACCTTCTCGATGAGTCTTGAATATGATAGATTAATGCGTTTGCGAAATAAGAGAACTCTAGACTTAAAAGGTCACGCACTTACCCTTCAGATTCTAATGGCCGTATTACTCCCAGCAACAATTGGATTCATGTTTGGCCTCTTTGCAGGCCCAGAATCGGGGATTCCTATGGCTCTGTTCCATCCTTCTATGCTACTTTATTTTACAGCAGGCTCAGCATTTTCAGTGTTGGTATCTGGGGTGATGTTAGGTAAATCACTAAATTCATCTGTTTGGTGGATAGCGCCGTGGGCATTACTCTCACAGATTGTTTACATGGGCTCATATTTGGTGTCATCATTATTTGGTTGAAAATGGAAGTGAAAAAATGAGTGAAGAAATCATGGCAAGATATGACAACGTTACGATTTACATGGAGCATAATCACCCCAGTCCAATGTATCATGTTGATGGGAATACTCCGGCAAACCCCTATGGCGCTCTCAAACCACTTTTAGATGATGATTTACTTGAGGAAGTGATGTACAACGGTGGACAACAATGTGTGAAAGTTGCTCATCGAGAGCATGGGATGTGCCGAACGAATATTTGGATTGAAGATGATGAAGGGTTGAAGATTGCATTAAACATCGCTGCGTTTACCAACGTGCCATTAGGAGATGGTCCTGGGCAAGTACCACTGTTTGATGGAAGATTACCCGACGGGAGTAGAGTGAACGGAGTTATCCCACCGGTTTCTCCTGATGGGCCTACACTAACTATTCGAAAATTTCGAGCCGACCCGATTACAATCATTG
>CAUZNH010000209.1:0-3053 GCA_963581345.1 Candidatus Thalassarchaeaceae archaeon
TAGCATGAAGAATATTTGGAATCTTCATTCTCAACGTGTCACGAGTTTTGATGAGATCATCTGACTCAACTCCCAACTCATCTATTTGCGCTCCCAAAGTTGAAACTTGTGCTAAGATATTGTCAGCTTCTTCATCGTTGCCAGATTTTTTGGCTTCAGCAATTCCTCTTGCTGCCTGATTTCGTGTGCGTCTTAGTTGGTCAGCATCGTAACGAGCCTTTTTCCAAGCATCGTCTAGACGAATGACTTCGTCAATATTATCGTGAGCAATCCCTCTTTTGTCGTGGTCAGCACGTACAATGTCTGCGTGGTCACGAAACATCTTGATGTCTAACATCTTTCTTCACCTTGCTGATTCATGTCATCCTCTTGAACCCACTCATCATCTAGAATATTGTAATGCCAAAGGAAATAGACGCAGAACCTAAGGCGATAAATCCAGTGATTAAGTAGCCTAGAATACTACCCCCGTTGAGAAGAGGTAACCCCGCTTGGGGTCGACCCATAGCGACATACCCCATTAGAACTAGATAACCAAGAAGGCCACCCATGAGGGAACCCATCGCAACAAACATCGGGTCACTCAATCCCATAATGGTGCCACCAGATGGTAGGAACGTAAGTGCTGAGATGACTAGCATACCTGGGAAGATGACATCTCCAAGACCCATGAATAATGCATCTCCTGTATTTTTCTTAGGAATAGGACGAGGTGGTTCAGGGGTTGGGAGTTTGGCTCCACTCTTTGCCCCATGCTCTTTCTTTGCAGAAGCAGGTGGTTCGTCCATCTTACTCATGGTATCATTACCCTCGTCAAGGAAAGAATATCCCTTATCTTGAGGGGCTACCAATAGAATTGGGAGTTTGAGTCCTATCATCGTGTCAGCAAGGTCAAGCATGTGCTTTGATTTGTATACCGCGTACCAATCATAAATTGCTGCAACAACCATGAAAATTACAATCAATGTTGGAACAAAACTTACTCCAATTATCGTGATAACCCCCGCACCAGTTAGAATCCCAGTCGTGTTTACGACATACCATTCAGGTCTGATGGTGAGGACGATCATCAGCACGGTAGAAGCGATTAATGCGGCTATTTGTGACCAGTAAATTGGCAACCAGTATCCGGCAGAATCCTCTAGAATTATTGCAGGGTCATTAACTGGTGTCGCAATGATTGCACTTTGAGTGGTGTTTACTGTGTAAGTTGTAAGGATTCCATCTTCAATACCTATTTCATCCCAGGCAGGAACATCAACGGTGTGTAGTATCATGTCAATAGGACCTTGTGAAACTGGCCCATCTATGGTTAAACTCTCAACCATTACCCAACCTGAAAACATCCTTGTTTCTCCACCAGATGCAATCCATACGTCAACTCTGCCGTCGTATTGGTCATCAGCAAGCATGATGCCTTGGATATCAGAATCAAATGCATCGCGTTCGTTGAATTTTATATGTTCTTCAACATTCATCTCTGCACCATCCCAAACATAACCGTAGACCTTACCGTTCTCGGTGCCTAACATCAACATACTGTCAGTTGCATTTGTATCCCACCAATTGTATCCACTCCAAGGAGAGTGACCAAAGGTGGAAGCTGTGAAGGCATCTCCAGAATTTGGGGTAACCTGCCACAGTATTGTTGCATTTACATCTCCAAACTCGCCGGTGTGTTGGCTATCTGGGATTTCAATGATTCCAGCCCAACCAAAAGATACCAAGAGAAGAGTATTTTCATTAAGCATGCTACCTTGCATAAATTCTCCCGAATTGAATTGTTCTGGAAGATTATATGCCCAACTATGGCTCGGAATATCTGGGTGGAAAGGGTCAACTTTTTGCATCTTATCGTTATAGATTGCCCAGTCGTTTTCTTCTGAAGAAAAGCCAGCAACACATGTGACATTGGTATGACTTGTGATAGGTGTACCATCAGACTTGTCTAATTGCTGCCAGCGATTACCATCACACATAACATAGGAATCAAGATTGTCAATGATTCCTATTCCAAGAGCTGAATAACCACCATCGTGTAATTGGAGTGGGAAATCCCATTCCTCAACTGCTGATTGACCAGTTTCCAATCCGCTTGGCTCACTCATTTTAATGAGATGAGTTCCGTTAGTGACTATGAAAGAAGAGGGTTCATAATCAACGAAGAGAATTTCAGAGTTCAAAGCCATTTCATCTCGGTATTCAACGATGGGTTGTGGTTCATCCATAGCATAAGACGCTAGAGGAATCATGGCATAGGAGAGAGAAATCCATAGGACAAATAAGACTCCCCACTTGATAATTGATTGAAGTCCTCTTTTGGCTAGCCAGATAATAAACGCGGTAAAAACTAGAATCAGGATAAATTCCAAGCCGATTAAGCCAACTTTTGTAGTTCCAGCCTCACCAAACGCTCTCGCTTCTGGCCTATCCCAGAACGGCTGAATGTAGATAGCAAGCAATATTGTGCCAACAAACATCAATCCCATTGTACTCATTGAACGCCATTGCTCAGCCATCTGAGAAAGGACGTTTCTGAAGTGGCTCTCACTAGTCATGCCTACGGCGAGAGTGAGAAACCCATTTGAAAGCGAGGGTCACAAGAGATAGGGTGGAGGGGTATCTGTGAGTGGTGTTCGAGAGTGGTTCACCGGGCTGAAAGTGCTTGGAATGCGTCAAAGTCTTGAAACAACTGGGATATTATTGTCTCGTCTAGGAATGCCACACTTGAAATTCCCATCAATTCATGTGGCGGGTAGTAATGGCAAAGGAACGACTTGCTCAATTCTGTCAAATTGCCTGTCACTCGCAGGTATAAGTTGCGGATTGTTTACTTCTCCACATCTCTGCTTTGTTGAAGAACGGGTAAGAATAGATGGGGTCCCTATCTCTCCTGAAATATTTGACCAATGTCTTGAAAGAATACGAGGAGCGGCTTTAGTGGAACCTGTGACTATGCCAACATATTATGAGGCTACTTTTCTAGTTGCTATGCTGGCTTTTGAGGGTGCAGGGATTGACCGTGCTGTAATTGAGACTGGTCTTGGCGGTAG
>CAUZNH010000210.1:0-3046 GCA_963581345.1 Candidatus Thalassarchaeaceae archaeon
TCAAGGTCTGAGGCGCTTGAACTGTTTGTCATAACAATGTATTCATCACCTGCAGAAACAAAACCATCATTGTCAGAATCTTGCCACTCAATCGCCCACCATGCGCCTTCAGCGTCAGTCAAGTTTACCAAACCATCACCAATGTTCATTGATAGTGAATAGTTAAACTCCTCTGTTTCGCTATCCTCTGAGCCAATCCTTAGTTCAATATCACCAACTAATACCTCGTGCTCATGGTCACTATTTACTTCCCCTGAGAATTTAAAAAGGGGATCTGGGATTTCTGATTCATTCACGCCTTCATCACTATTATCACCACAATCATCCCAATTGTTATTGACGTAATCCCATGGTACTGCATTATTATTGTCGCAAGTGAATGTACCCTCAATATCGACTTGCCCTGACCCCTCATCTAATTGAATATCTACAGAAGTCTTTGGATAGTTATTTTGCACACTTAATGCAGCTTCATCACCCCACGCTATGCTCAATTTCATGGCTTGGTTACCATCGTGAGAATTAACCTCTAACTGATGCAATCGAGGTGGGAATTCAAGGAATTCAACCATAATGCTGTGGGTATCATTTGAGGACGTGGCTACCTGTTGGGTAGATGGTACGTCTACCGTCACAGTCCAAATCATGCCAGATAAATCCAAATCGAATGCGTCGAAATCAGGTGTTAAATCACCTAATTGCCCGTCATCACCAGTACTCTCCTCGCTACCATCCTCGGATGCTAACTCAACAAATGGGTCAGTATACTCTGGAACTAAATCACGTGCAAGGAACCATTGATTCCCTACCATGATGTTGATATCAGTTGAAGCACCTTGAATTACTCTGTATTCAAGACCCATCATCCCTGATTGGATTGCAAGCCCTGTGTTAGAAAGTTGGGCAATATCATCCTTACCGATGGTAAATGTCATTTCCAACAATTCACCATCTTCTAAATCCTTTGAATATAACTCAACGGCTATCATATCCTCTAACTCAGCAAGTGCAGTTATATTCGTGTTTGATTCATCATTAAGAAACGATTCAACCTGGGCACCAGACATTGCAGAAGCATCGCTTCCCCCACCGTCAATTGTAACTACACCCCCATCATCTATTTTCTGAGGGTCAAGGATACATCCCGCAAATAGGAGACTCGCAGATACAAGTAGCATGAACACTCTCTTCATGATTTTAAACGGGAAAGACTACCTTTTTGATACTTTAGCCTACAACGCCTCTAAAGACAAGAGAGCCAACGGCGGTGCGAAGCACATAGGGGGTGTGAGGTATGGGAGCCGACATTCTAGTTGTTTACAAAAAGAATTTTGAAGAGGTTCATGACCTTTCAATCGCCTCATTGAAAGGCGATTTGGATGGATTGAATGAAGAACGAGGCACATCATACGAACTTGTTCCTAGAGAATCCGTGAAGAGGTCTGATTTCATTGGCCGAGACCTCGTAATAGTTGTAGGTGGAGACGGAACATTAACCTCAATTGCCCACAATGTTGATGCTGACACTCAAATTTTAGGAGTTAACAGCCACCCAATGGAAGATGACCCCAACGGCTCATTTGGATTTTTTATGGGTAGTGATTCAACAACTTTTGCCAAGGACCTACGAGCTGCTTTAGATGGGGAAGCGATTGTCAATTTATTACCTAGATTATCAGCAGAAATTGTCACAACAAGTGGCAATCGCATCACTTGTGACCCAGCACTCAATGACCTACTAATTGCAAATACCCATCAGTATCAACCAAGCAGATATCGTCTCAAACGTGAAGCCGATGACACTCATGACAAAGTCGATTTGATGCAACGCTCTTCGGGTGTGTTATTCTCCACATTTGTAGGACAGGGGGCATGGTTCCGTCATATTTGTGTAATAGAAGGAATGAAATTTGACCCCGAAATGATTCATGACCATTACCTATATTGTGCCCGTGATTTACCACGGGATGAAAGAAGAGAAGATGGTTCTTACTTCGCCTGGACAAACAAACCTACTGTAATTAATTCAGACATGCACAGAGGATTCTGTGTACCTGATGGCTGGGATGAGTGGCACTTCACCCGTGGCTCAACTGTAACCGTGTCTATTGACGGACCAAAACTGCAATTGCTTACTTTCCGCGAAAAATTGGTCGACAAACTCGCTCACTGGATTGAATGATTAGTGGATTACCAACTCAATCATCATCGCCACTGCCTTCATCAAGTTTATGTTCTAACTCTTGGATTTCTGCAAGTATATCCAAACGATTCTGATTTATCCCACCTTCCGGGTCATCTGAATCCTCTGCTTCCTCTGCTTCCGCTGCTTCCGCTGCTTCCTCTGCTTCAAGAGCGATATTCAATTCCTCAATACGTGCACGTATTTCCTTACGAGCATTCATCCTGGCAGTTGAATCGGCTTCTTCTTTAATCCTCGCCTCAGCCTTGATTCGCTCCTTATCAGCAGACTTCCTCTCTTCATCGGCAGCATTCTTTTCTGCTTGCTGTTCTACCACTGATGCTGGGTCATACTTCAACTGCATATGTGGATATGGTATGTCAATATCTTCATCGATACACCTCTCAAGGACTCTGGTTAGAATCCAATCTCTAGCCACCCATTCATCTGAGTAATCACGTACCCAACAGTTGAGTCTGAACAATAGAGCTGAATCTAACATATCTCGGAAAAGTGCTGTAGGAGGGGGATTGTCAATGATGTAGTCACATTCGCGAACTACATCAAGCAACATCTGCTTAATGTGGGCTGGTTCCTCATCATACCCAACTCCAATATTTAATCGCAAATTAACTCTTTTAGGGGTATCTTCTGGTCCACCCTTAGCGAAATTAATGACTTCCTTTCCACTGATACTTTTGTTTGGAATAACCACTTGATGGTCTTGGCTGGTCTTGATTTTTGTAGACATTATCCCTACATCAACCACCTTACCAGTCACACCCATTACTGTTACTTTATCACCGACTTCAAATGGCTTATCCATAACCATCATCATTCCTGACACCAAATTTGATGCGGTCT
>CAUZNH010000211.1:0-3024 GCA_963581345.1 Candidatus Thalassarchaeaceae archaeon
GTTGACTATTGCGTGGGATGATAAACGATTGCCCCAAGGGCGACGCAGACATGCATGACTTGGCACCTTTCCTGAAATGCCGAGATGATGGGCGGCCACGCCTCATGGGAATTGTCAATGTGACCCCTGATTCATTTCACGCTGCTTCAAGAGTCGCTTCTTTGGAAGCGGCAGTTACTGCCGCATTGGATATGTGGGATGCTGGCGCGGATTGGATTGATATCGGCGGAGAATCAACTCGCCCAGGAGCACAGCCAGTACTTGCTAGCGAAGAAATAACTAGAGTAATACCAGTAATTGAAGCGCTGAGAAATGAACGTCCTAATGGATTGATATCAATTGACACACGACACCCTATTGTAGCTGCTGAGGCGATCACAGCGGGAGCAAACATGGTGAATGATGTGTCAGGGTTGCGCGACCCTGAAATGTTTAATTTAGTGTTAGAATCTAAATGTGCAGTCTGCATTATGCACATGCTTGGGGAACCAGGAAATATGCAAAACACACCAGTATACAACGACGTTGTCAACGAAGTAAGCGAAAGTTTGCTTTCAACTGCTCACCGCCTCATCGCTAACGGCCATAGTTCAGAACTCATTGCACTAGACCCTGGAATTGGATTTGGCAAAACTTTGGAGCAAAATCTTGCTCTTCTCGAAAAAAGTCAACCTTTACGGGGTGATGGAGGATTCTCAGTACTATGGGGCGTGAGCAGAAAAACGGTATTTAGAGACCTTCTTTCTAGAGAATTAACCGATGAAAGATTAGCCGGAACTTTAGGAGTAGCAGCCCATGCAATGAACGAGGAAGTAGACATTCTGAGGGTTCATGATGTTGCAGAACACCATGACCTGTTGACCGTTTTAGCCAAACTGAGAAAACATTCACAATAACCAAAACTAACAGGTGGGACAAGTAAATCATACAGAAAATAGCGGAGGTAGTCTAGAAATGAGCAATATTCCAATTGTTGATATTGATGATAGATTGCGACTTATTGGCACTGCTCACGTCAGTCGTGAAAGTGCGGAAGTCGTTAAACAACAGATTGCCGAATGGCAACCAGATGTTGTTGCAATCGAACTTGATTCTAACAGACTTGCACATCTACAGAATCCTGAGAAATTTGATGATGAGGCACTCACCAAGGTGATGAAGGAAGGGCGCACCTCACTATTATTATTCCAAAGTCTGCTAGCAATTGAACAAAGGAAAATGGGAATAGAGGCTGGTGAAAAAGTTGGAGTTGACCTTCTAGCCGCTGTTGATGCTGCTGAGGAATCTAATATTCCCATTGAGTTAGTTGACCGTGATATTCAAATTACTCTGAAACGAGCCTGGAAGAAGATGAAATTTCGCGAAAAATGGCGAATCCTATACTCACTACTTGCTGATGAGCCTGATGAAGAAGATATTGACATTGAGGAGTTACTTGGAGATGGAGATTTAATCACTCAATTAATGGAAGAACTTCGTGCTAGCGCTCCTGGTGCTGGTGAAGTTCTTGTTGATGAAAGAGATGACTATTTGGCAGGCTCTATCGAAGATTTACGTGATGACAAAAAAGTGCTAGCAGTTATTGGCGCTGGCCACATTGACGGAGTAAAAAAGCGCTTGCAGAGTCACCAAAAACTTAGCCAAGAAAGGTGGGATGAATTACTTTCTGTGCCATCGCCTAACCCCGTTTGGAAAATGGTTAAATGGGGATTTCCAGTAATCATTCTTGGTCTGTTTGGATTTCTATTGATGCAGGGTAATTATGAAGAATTACTCGCCGTTGCTTATACTTGGCTGGCTCTCAACGCCGCTCTTGCAGCGCTCGGTGCTATACTAGCCCGAGGACACCCTCTAGCAATTCTAACTGCAGCATTAGCATCTCCTATCACATCGCTGAATCCAACTCTTGCTGCTGGTTGGTTTGCCGGCGCTGTGCAAATGAAAATAGCCAAACCAACCTCAAAAGACCTACAAGATTTCTTGAAATTAGATTCTTTTGGATTATTCTGGAGTAACCGAGTTGGACGCGTCTTGCTCGTCACCGCTTTTGCTAACCTTGGATCATCTATTGGTGCGTACCTTGCTGGAACAGCAATCATAGGCACATTACTAGTCTAATAACCCAATAATCAATCAATAACTCCGAGTGGGGATATTGAAGAACCAAGCCCGATTCGGCTACACCATGGTAGAAGACGTAGTCATAGTTGGCGGAGCGAGAACCCCATTTTGTGAATGGCTCGGCGGTAAGAGAGGCGATGGCGAAAGAGGAGGACTGTTAGCAGACTTGACGGCAGAGGAGTTGGGTGCTATCGCGATTAAAGGGGCTTTGGCTAAATCAGGAACCGATCCTTCAGCAGTTGAACACGTAGTGATGGGTCACGCCCTACAGACTTCGGGCCAGGCAATCTTTGGCTCACGCCACGCCGGTCTGAAGGCTGGGATACCCCAGGAAGTACCCATGCTCACACTCAACCGACTGTGCGGTAGTGGGGCTCAGTCAATCGTATCAGGTGCACAGATGATTATGCTTGGCGAAGCCGAGGTAGTCGTTGCTGGTGGAATGGAGAACCTGAGTCAGGCACCACATGTTCTACGTGGAATGCGCGACACCTATGGACTCGGAAGACCACCAAGAAAAGGGGATGAACTCCCCAAGGACATGGAGGACTATCTGTTTACTAATCTAGTCGACAGCACCTGTGACTCATTCATGGCTCAGACCAGCGATGAACTTTGCAAGCGAATCGGTGTTACCCGAGAGGAAGCGGATGCCTTCGCCGCATTGAGCCATCAGCGTACGGAGAAGAGTATCGATGAGGGAACATGGAAGCAGGAAATTGTTGATGTCGAAACTCCTGATGGCATTGTTGGTGCAGGAGATGAAGACCATTTCGTGCGCGGTACTACCGCTGAATCACTTTCTGGACTACGAGCACACTTCGGACCAGATTCTCTAGTTACTGCTGGCAACGCATCTGGTGTTGTTGATGGTGCGGCTGCAGTTGTCATCAAGTCAGCCAG
>CAUZNH010000212.1:0-3020 GCA_963581345.1 Candidatus Thalassarchaeaceae archaeon
TTAGCGGTGATATTCTTCGAATGGGTGGAAGTGGAGATAGCACAATAACAATAGGAATCTATCTGATAGATGGTGCTGCCGAAACTAGCGTTATTTCGTTTGATTTGACTTTTACTGAAGGTGCCACACTGCAAGGATGGGAACAAGAGTTGAATATAGCCCTAATGCCGTCACTTGAGCCTGGTGTTCATATTTTGAGAGTGCGTATTGACCCAAGTAGACAAGTGCCTCAATCAATACAGTTCAACGACGAACTTGACACCCAAATCACAATCCATCCCGAACCTAATGTTGTTGTGTCACCTTACGCAGCAGCATCTAATGATTCAATCCAATCAGGTGAACTGGTCGATTTTGATGTAACAGTAACAAATACCGGTTCAATATCCGTGATAGGTGATTTATCAGCTACATTTGATGGTAACTCATTATCGCCGATGTTGGGGTTGGGGATTCCGGGAGGAGAAGAACGTACTTTCACATTCTCAGTAGTAGGTTTTAGTACAGAAGTAGGGTCTTTACAATTTAGTGCAAGTTGGCAGGCAAATGCCATTAGTTACGATTCAAATATCAACGATAATACTGCATTTGGAAATGTATCTCTACATAGCAATCTCCGCTTGCGATTCCTTCAAGAAAGTGAGAGTTGGTCACCTGCTCACACGCCATTAGTAGTTGGAAATACATACACATACACCGTTGATATCGTTTCTGAAGAAGGTACAGGAAATGAGGTATTCACATGCCTTGACTATGGCGAGGGAGAGGTGCTGAGTACAATCTCCCTCAATTTCACAGCATCAAATGGTAACAATACAGTTCTTTGCTCGTTTAAAGCAGTAAATACTGGTTCCTTTGAGTTGTACATTGTTCCTGCAGGGAGTTCTGTTGTTACTTGGACTGCAGCATGGTCAATTTCAGCGACTAGTAACGTTGACACGGAAAGTGAATCCTCAAATTTCACTGCTGCAACATTCCTGTTCATATTTGCGGGTTTATTGCTAATCATTATCCTAGGAGCGGCAATTCTGTTGACGAGGGTCAATTCTGAAGAAGGTGAGAGAGAAACCTACGATTACTGTCCATCGTGTGATGGGGAGATAGAAGGGGACGAGGAAGTTTGTCCGTACTGTGAGTTTGACCTTGTTGAAGGCCTATCACAATTCCATGATTGCACCTCTTGTAATTCAAACATCCCCGATGTAATGGAGTATTGTCCATATTGTGGAACTGTTCAGGATGTCTCATCTTTCTATGAGCGCCGTACACGTAAGGAAATTGTACAAGAGGGTGCCGAGGAAGAGGTTCAAGAGGACGAAGATGAGATCGTACGCGGGGCTGAAGATTATGGCGATGCAATTTCTGAAATGGGATATGCTGAGGACCAATTAGAGTCCCATTGGGAAGAAAACCTCACAGCCGCTGAGCAAGAAATTGATGCTGCCATAGCTGATCGTGATGAAGAAGTTGAATTGACTGAGGAAGAGTCAGAAGATGAATTGGTGATTACATCAATGCGAACTGCACATGAAAAGGATCGAGTTGACATTGACGATATCATTGGTGACAAAGAGGGTCGACGTCATATCCAAGATTCCGAGGTTGAGTTAAGTGCATCCGATGCAGCCATTCGTGCTGACATCTTTGATATCACAGGTGAGGACGGAATCTTACCTGGTCAGGAGGTTGAAGTTGAATTACTTCCAGATAATACTGTAGTTGGTAATGTGTTGAAGGATAAAAAAGAAGTTACCGATTTCTCAGTAGAAGATGGAGAATCTCCACCACCAGCAAAGGTTTCAGATATTGAGAAGAAATCTGAAAGTAAAAACAAACGTCGCCGGCCGAAACGGCGTGGTAAAGATACTGAAGATTGAAATCAGTAACACTTACTGGCATAAATTGCCTGAATGATGACGAGTCAATACTGCTTCAAGCGTGATGACCCCTATGAGTGCTGACAGGCAAACTTAGCCGTTGAACCACCCCTATATCCGTCGCCTTGAAATGAAAGGGGCTGCTGAACGCAGTTTGATGAGGGCTGCCAAACCCATATTCCTCGCGGTTATCCTACTGTCAATGAGCACTTTTTCAGGTTGTATTGGATTGGTTGTTAGCAGAGAGTTGATGGAGAGGGTGCGAGGTGTTCCAGAAACCCAGGAAGCAGTTGTAGTGTACGGTTTTGACCATGTTTTCGATTCCATAGACCCTGCAGACATTATTTTCCATCCGCCGCCACATCAAATTCGTATTGATTCTGAAGTCAAAGAGATACAGATTTTCTTCCGTGTGCAAATGGATTTCAGCGAAATCGCTGGTTTTGAGACTGGTAATCTAACTAGCACAGTGAGATACGTTCACGCAATGTTATGGGAGCCAGGTGCTAACAAAAATACAGACACCCCATATTGGGAAGAGAATGCCACGACAGACCGTTATCCACCATTACAGAGATTTTCCCCACCGTTTGAGTTGGGTGTGTGGGAGTTAGAAGTTGATGCTCAAGGGTATGGTTGGGACACATTTGTAGATCAAGCATCGTTCCACGATGAGTTTGAAGTCTCGGTTTCAGTCATCCGCCCTTGCATTGAATTCCCTGAGCGCGCAGACCCTGACGAATGCATCCCCGTTTAGTCAAGTGCTTCTGGGCAGCGATGGCGTCGGGAGCAATTTCGACACTTCCCTGGTCTATCGTGGTCTCTCTTTGCTCCACCTTCAACCATCAATCTTTGAATTTCTTTCAAGTGTCTCATCAGGACTTTACTTTCACCATCTCCCCAATTTATTTTGTGAATTGCATCATCTCCGTAACGGAGAATGCCATAATTGAGTTGATTATTAGTTATCTTTGATACAAGATGTAGATATGCATACACCTGCAATTTGTGACTAAAGTGAGGTTGTGCCGGAATTCTTCCAGTTTTTTGTTCAACTGGCACCACCTCATTTTCAAAGATGATGACTTGGTCCGGCCGACCTCTAATACCTGTGGAATCATCTTTCATAAGATCAGAAGTAGT
>CAUZNH010000213.1:0-3015 GCA_963581345.1 Candidatus Thalassarchaeaceae archaeon
ATGGTCTCCCATCTTCATGGGTTTACGCTGTATCCATCCTAAGTAATGGTAATCTCTACGCTGGAACCAATTATGGTGCAGGGATTATTGATGTTGTAAACGACACAGTAGTGGATGTCTGGGTGGCTGGAGAATCAACTTGGAATGCCCCGACTTACGAGTACAATGATATTGCATACATTGGATTGAATGGCATGGGTGTCGCACGTTATGACCGAATCAATGATGTGTGGTTACAAGAATGGGACTCTTCAAATTCAAATAATCTAGTAACTGATAATGATGTGACAACTCTAATTCCTGACCGTCTACCTCATCGAATATGGATTGGTGGTGATTTTGGACTACGCCTAATTGACCTTGTTAATGAAACAGTGGAAGAAACTTTCAGCAGAGCAAATGGACAGAATGCGCCGGGTGAACTCGTTATAATTGGTAATGTTCTATACTATTCAGAAGCAAGGGCAGGGACTCAGTCAAACGATAATATCTATCGTTATGATATAGATAATATGACAGCTCTGTCATCCTTGGATGCTGGTCAACAGATCAGTCAATCCGGTCTAGTTTATGGGATTGGAGAAGGTCCTGACGGAATGTTGTGGATTGGTGTTACCCCATCGGGCTGGTTTGGTTTAGATGCGGGTAGTGTCGTGCGTTGGGACCATGCAAACGATACTTGGGGTAATGCGCTGGATGCGACCGGTTCTATTCTGCGTGTCAATGCTGTATACGCTGGCGAATGTGAACCACTGAACATCTCAGCTTGTCACATCTTTGCATCTTATGGTGAAAAGGTACATCGGCAATTTGACTACAATGGCAATCTGCTTAATGAATGGGATGACACTGTGATACAGGGCCCTATTCGCTCAATTGATTTGTATCAAGGATTGATCCATTTCGCAACATACGATGGAATTGCTAGGTATGATATGTATAACGATACTTGGGCTACCACCCTTACCGCAGATAATGGCGGCCTTCCTTCAAATTCAGAAGATACAATTTTTGATATTGAAATTGTTGGAGACGATCTTTGGTATACAACAATGGCTAACAATGGATGGAATCGTAACAGTCGTATCTTCAGTTACAACGGTACAACTCAGGTATGGAGTAGTTGGACAGCAGGAAGCACAAATATTCCACCCGGATTTGGGTTCTCAATGGAAGTGTGTAATGGCATAATGCATGTAGCAATGGCTCGATACCAAGGATTTGGTACTCAAGGCGGTGTTGCACGATTTGATTTGCATACCAATACATGGTTAACAGGTTGGACACAAGGAAGTCAACAAAATCGAGGATTAGATGATGATGATGCTGTGGCTTTAGCTTGTGATGAAATTGGAGATGTTGTTTACGTTGGATTTGAACAGAATAACGCAGGAATTTCACGATATAGTTACACCGCTGGAAGTTGGTTAGCATCTATTTCTGAGACAACAAATGGCATCATGCCAGACCAAGTTTTCCCTGATGGAATGCGCTGGGTGGATGGTGTCTTGATGGTTTCACACACAGATGAAGATGGTGGGTCAGGCGGAATTTCTCGAATTGCTGCAAATGGCGGCCAACTTGGTTCAGGAATGAAAATTGATGTGGGTACTCAGGCATCTAGTATGGAGGTCATACCTTCTAACAGCAGTCAGGTTGATTGGATAATAGGTAGGCCTGGAGGCGATTCTGGATATAACAGAGTTGACATCATTAACTCAACGGGATTGCACAAAGGTGCAGTTGATATTCTCGCAGGATTATCAAGTGGCAGAATGCTTGAGGTCACTTTTAGCGGAACAGATGTTTGGCTTACATCTGCAGATGATTCCCAACAGTATTATGGTTCATCAATCCTGCATGGAGAGTTACTTTCAAACGGCACAATTGAATGGATAGAAGCATATCCATTCGTATGGGATATCGTAAATGAAATACTGCCAGTTAACAATGATTTATGGGTTACAACTAGTGCAGGACTATACAGTATTGATATCGCAACAGGTGTGATTTCAGGAACTCCAGTTCCTTTACATTATCAGATGGATGGTATCTATCGTTCTGGTAGTGATTTAGTAATTGGATTGATGGGAACAACAACCACATCAGCAGGATTCCAAGTTTACAATCTAACAACTCAAAGTTGGACGGATGGTTCGCTGCTAGCAGGTTTGCCATCAAACATCGTACGTGATTTTGTTGAATATGATAACCGTATTTGGGTCGCCACTTACGGTGGACTTGGGGTATGGAATACAACCACACAAGCGTGGGATGACTCTATCACAACTCAAGACGGGCTTCCTGGTCCAATTATTGACAAGATTTGGGTTGAGGGAACTGAATTGATGCTGGCTACACCCGCTGGAATGGTTCGCTGGGATGTTCCTAGTCATTCGATTGTCGCCACCTATGACAGAAATTCTGGCCTGATTGGAAACCGTGTCAATGGTATAGCATATGCTCCTACTACAGTAATTACAAGCGGTAATTCAACTATCATAATTGGTTCAACACTATTCTTATCGCACAATGGTGAAGGCGCCTCAAGACCTGGGGCAACTGCATTTGATATTTCAACAATGCAACCAGGACAACATTATCGAGTTGATATGTTGCCTTCGAATGATGTTACGGCAATTGCAGCAGATTGGTGGGGAGTGCATGTCGCCACCTTTGAAGAGCCTCTGATGCATTGGAATGCTGGCGCCAATCAAATGGAGGCAGGAAATCCTTCATGGGCATTTACATCATGGCCTATTAATGACATTCTCAGTGACGGCACAACTCTAGTAGTTCTCAGTAGAGGTGGAATTGATTGGGTTGATATTTCTTCAACCCAGCATAATGTTGTTCGTCAAGAATACATATTCTCATTGACAGGTGGTTGGGTTGGAAGCAATGGTATTTGGTTGACAACTGGTGATAATGGGTTATTTGGATTTGGTTCTGCACCAAATTATCTAGATGTTGATAGAGAATCAATGCGTCGTGCTGATCCGTTGACAGCGACCT
>CAUZNH010000214.1:0-3000 GCA_963581345.1 Candidatus Thalassarchaeaceae archaeon
ACTGCTGTGGAAATGACTCTTTCAGGGGCATCTTCAACAGGTTGGAATCAGATTCAACAAACCTCTAGAGCAGATTGGATAGTTGGAGATGCTGTTGATACAGACCCGCGTTCTGACTCAATATCTCTCGGTCTCGCATCTTCAACCATTAATTTTTCATCACATCAAATTGACGAAACACCAACTTCAGGTAATGCTTGGAACCACAATGGCTCTTTTTCAATTCGCCAACCTCACACATCCAACGCCTCAGAAACAAGATTCAATCCACAGCGAACAGTTACCTCGCCATTTGGGAATCAAGGTGCAGGTGCGACTCTCAACTACCGCGGTTGGACTTATGTTTCGACATTTGCTTCAACAACACTTAACCAAGTCGTGAAGAAAACATACCCTAACAATCTGAGTACCGCTTCTAGTGTCGCTATTGTTGAAGGGAACTGTAACATCCCCTCCCCAACAGGCTCAACCTGGGGTGCATATTATGGGTTCAGGGATTGGACAATCGGTGATGACGAGAAGTTGTATGGTATTCTTGGATTGAACCGGCAATCTGCCTCAATTAGTGAATTGGTGATGGTGGTTTTTGATATCCGCTACGAAGATGTGTGGACCTGTGAGAACACTTACGACCTATCGTCAAACTCTTATGGCCCCTATACTGGAATATCGTACGATAGAAGCCGTGACCTAATTTGGGTTCTTCATTCAGTGAGGAACACTATAACTCCTTACACATTCAACTCTGATGGCTCCTTTGAGAGGAACTCGGATTTACAATATTCTTACTTTTCTAGTTATAGTGAACAAAATGGTTTGGTAGCCGACAATAATATGTTCTTCTTTAGAAGTCAATTTAATTATTATCAAGACCGATTGGAAGCTTATGCAATCAGTGGCACATCCACAACTCTTGCAAAGCAAACTGGCGAGCGCTCTATCAGTGCTCGTGGATTTGGCCTCTACTACGATGGTTCAAGGCTGTCTTTGATTGATCACTATATGTGGTCTGCACGATATTATCGTGAATATGGGACAGGTTGGGCTTATCCGATTTCACCCCAACCTGGGACAGCAAGTTGGATATCTGAACCAATCGTTACTAATGATGACGTGATAATGGCAAATTTAGAAACCTCATGGTCAGCAACCTCAACAGGTGACAGAGTTGATTATTGGGTTAGTGCCGACAATGGTACTCACTGGGTTCAAGTCACAAATAATGAAACCGTTCATTTCTCAAATCCGGGCAATCACTTGCGTTGGAAATTACAACTAGTGGGTGGGACTGCTGTTTCATGGTGGTTATCAATGGAATATGGTACCTCATATGCAACATCTGGGTCTTGGACTTCACCGAAGATACCAACTGGTACTCAAGTAGGTACTCTGCAACCTCAATGGACAGAAACCACACCTGTAGGTACCTCACTAAGTGTCGAGGTTAGCAATGACAATGGCTCTAATTGGCACTCTGCAACTAATAATCAGTTGATAGAATTACAATCACAAGGCTCTGCTCTAAAGTACCGTGTCAATTTTTCAACAACCGATACGGGGATTACTCCACTTCTAGATGCTTTCACACTTGATTACGAAGAAGGATACCCCTCAGCAGTTCGACTTGATATTGGCGCTGACAATACTAACGAATACATTGGCACCGGTCTATTGAATTCACCAATTGACCTCAGTGGGGCCGCTCTCGTTAGCGCGTTTAACAGCCATATCATTGACAATGGAGAAGGTGTTTCCAATGTCACATTGGGGCTATCAGCTGGTTCACCAGGTAGAATCAAAGTCTCAAATCTTGATATCACATATCGTATGAACACGCGTGCTCTTAGTGCTGAAATTGAAGGCAACATCTTGGTCCCTGATGGTGATACACGTGTGCTACTCGTCAGAGTTGCTGAAGGTGATGAAGCAGATCGCATTACTCAAGTGCAAGTTGAATTAATGGCCAATGGCCGCAATAATTCAGTCTTGCAGTGGCAGAGTGGCAATGTCTGCGATTTAGTAAGTAACAGTGAAAATTTGGTTAGATTCGATGCAGGTAACTGCTCATCATCTACAGATAGTAATGGATTCCTTTCATTACTTTTCCCAATTGAATCTACTTGGGAATGGAATGATGAAGCAGATGTTGAAGCAAGAATAACAGTTGATGATGACATCGGCCGCCAAGTGAATGGTTGGATAACCGATGACATGGATATTAGAATTGAGAACGACATTGTCTTACTTGACTTAGGAGTAACTGATGAAACAGGCAGGGTACTTGAAGGAAATGATTGGATGCGAGGGGGACTGCAGATGACATTCCAAGGCGGTATCGTTTTCGAGGGTACGACTTATACTCCACATGCTGGCCAATTTAATATTGAGTTGACGGGCCAGAATTTATCGATGAATGGGATTGCAGAAGAGCCTGAGAAGCAGTACCACATTGAGCCAAACCCCAGTCATGGGCAATACTCATTGACAATTACTTCACCGATTGAGTCATCACCAGGTGGGATGCTTTTCCGAATAAAGGCAGTGAGTTTACAAAATGGTTCAACATACATCAATCCTGAATATAACTCCGTAAGAATTGTTCTAGATGGCAATAGCCCACTCGTGATAGATGCAACTCCATTAGATGGTTCTGAGAGGCATAAGGGGAATCCTAACCAACCAGTAAGAATTGTTGTGCAGGACTCTGTTGACCCACCAACTCTGCTCACTTTGCATTACTGGCGACAAGGTCAGGACGATTTGAATTATGATAAAATCCCAGATGAGAATGAGTATACTACACTTTCACTGAGGACTCCTGAGTTACAGCCCGGAGGTCTCAATATTTTCGAAGGTCTAATCACAGATTCAATGAATCATCATGGCGAGAAGGTTTCCTTCTTCTTGTCTGGTGCTGACGCACAAGGTAATGTGTTAGCGATGGGAGGTGGTCCCGTATGTCTTGATGATGATGCACCTTGTGGTGAACTTCCAACCCAA
>CAUZNH010000215.1:0-2994 GCA_963581345.1 Candidatus Thalassarchaeaceae archaeon
AGAGGCAGTAGAACGGGCCGGCATCAAAGGCGATGAAGTTGAGGAAGTTTACTTCGGCTGTACCAATCAAGCCGGTGAAGATAACAGAAATGTCGCCCGAATGGCACTTCTTCTTGCCGGTCTACCAACATCTGTTGGGGGTGTTACTTTCAATCGATTATGCGCGTCTGGTTTGACCTCACTCAATGCCGCGGCTAGAGCGATTCGCTGCGGTGAAGGTGACATCTACGTGGTTGGTGGGGTGGAGTCAATGTCACGTGCACCGTATGTAATGGCAAAACCTGAGAAGGGCTTTGCTATTGGCAACCCAACGGTCGAGGACACTACTCTTGGATGGAGGTTTTCAAACCCCCAATTGAAAGAGGATTACGGAAATGATGGGATGGGTGTTACCGCGGAAAATCTGAGAGAATTATCCGCAGTTGATTTGAAAAATACCTCGCGCGAATCCCAAGACCGTTTTACTCTTCAAAGCCACACTAAGGCCATTGAAGCGATAGATTCAGGGCGATTTAATGATGAAATTGTTGCTGTTGAGGTAGCCCAAAGGAAAGGCGATCCAATTATCGTTGATACTGATGAAAGACCGAGACGTAACAGCACAATGGAAAAGTTGGGTAAGTTAAATCCGGCTTTCAAAAAAGGAGGCAGTGTGACTGCTGCTAATTCAAGTGGAATCAATGATGGCGCTGCCGCATTAGTTTTGATGAGTGCTGAAAAGGCAGACGAACTTGGATTGGATGTGATGGCGACTTGGATTGCAAGTGGCGTCGCAGGGGTTGAGCCACGCACCATGGGATGGGGGCCAATTCCAGCGACTAGAAAAGCCCTTGATAGAGCAAATATGGCAATTTCAGATCTTCATTTGGTAGAATTAAATGAGGCCTTCGCGATTCAGGCGCTAACCTGTATTGATGAGCTTGGACTCAACGAAGAAATCGTCAATGTCAACGGCGGAGCAGTTGCGCTTGGTCATCCATTAGGTTGTTCAGGAGCGAGAATTGTCGTCACATTACTTCATGAGATGGTCAAAAGGTCCGAAAACCATGATGGGCAAATGAATGGACTCGCAACTCTTTGTGTAGGTGTTGGCCAAGGCGAAGCAGCAATTTTCCAGCGCTGACTTTCTATCCTAATTCCCGAATCCGGAACCTTGAGTGTAGGTACGAGTGCCGAGATTTGAACTCGGGTTCAAGCGTTGGCAACGCTCGGTGATAACCACTACACTACACTCGTATTGGCGACCCCAACAGCCCCTACTTCATAACCGCTATGTTTGCTGATTCCGGAATTAAGCATCAAACTCAATTTCACTAATTATTACCTCAGAAGGCCAATCAATTCCTTCAAGTCAAGAACCCACCTCCGGAATGTGTAGGGGTAAGTCAGATGCGAACCATATATGTTGGAAGAAAGCCGGTACACGCTTATGTTGCCGCAGTTTTGAGAGCAATGCAGGACGGCGATCGAGATGTAGAAATAGTTGCAAGAGGAAACTCAATGAGAACAGCAATTGATACTGCTGAAATCTGCCGCCGGCGTAATGGGAACATCGCAGGTAATCTACCTCCCGAAATGTTCAACAGAGGTATTGAAATAGGTACAGAGGAGATTGACGCAGATGGTAAAACACGTGTTCTTTCTTATATCAAGATTCACTTAGAAGGCATCGGTGATATGCCTGATGATTCAGAAGAGTGAACCTTAATCCACTCATATTTGCTTAAATTAAGAAATTCTATTCAATCAGTTGACGGACATTTCTTTCAATTTCATCTCGTATTTCTCTGTACTTTTCAGCAACTCCTCCATACGGGTCATCTAAATTCCAATCATCATTGAATTTTATATCCGGACATGAAACGCCACAGCCCATTGAAAATATTAGGTCAAAAGATTCTATATCAACATCTCTAATCTTAGTTGGAACTTGATTAGAAATATCTATTTCTTTTTCAGCCATCACTTCAATGGCCTTCTTGGCGACAGATTGTCCAGGATGGGTGCCTGCAGATTGGGCTTCTAAACCTAGAGATTTTGCCCAACCTTCAGCCATCTGACTTCGGCAGGTATTTCCAACACAGATGAATAGTACTCGCATAAAATCATCACCAATCCTACCCTTCATCAAGGATGTAGATTTACCTCATCAGGATTGTTTCTGAAACTGATTATTTAGGCCGAGTTGCTCATCAAGACTTCCACCACGTCGCATCAGAACCACAATAGCAACTCCACCACCTAGCATCACGACGCCCAAAATAATCATTACAATCATCACAGTTGAGCCCCAATCACTGAGTGCATCGGTTGGATTTGTCAGTGGATCTACCTCTTTATCGGAAAGTTCTACCGTGGCTTCGAAAACAGGACTTGTACTTTGAAGATAGACATCAATTCCCCGGAAATCAAGGACTAAGGAATCAACAGGAAGCCCTTCACGAACAGTCACTTGGATAGAGTACACTCCATCATCTGCTACCTCGTCTCCTTGTTGCCCATCATCTCTCATAGTTTGCCAAGTAGTGTCTTGACCAACTGGTGCAAGCATTCGCAATCTACCTTGTACAACGGTAATTGCATCGTGGTCTGTTGCATTCACAGTCAGCACGTAAGTTGATGCTCCATCACCAACATCTGGAATGATAATTTCCTGAACTTGAACTCCTTCTTTCAGAATTTGGAAATCGGAGATTACTGGGCCCCTATTTTCAATTAGAAGTGCAGGGATGCTTGCAGTCGGTGCATCCCACGCATCACCGCCAACTCCAGCTACAGTACTTGGAAGGTTTAGATGGGTCAGAATTGACCATCCACCGCCGCTATCCACCACCTTGACGGGAAGATAGATGTCTCCAGGGCTCACCGTTTCTGGAATATTTACCACTCCACTCCAATAGCCCCCACCGTCATCTGTGAGAGGGGAAAGTTCGCCGCCTTCAGCGATTAAATCAATTCCAACACTAGTAATTGGAAGGCTATCAAATGCCTTGA
>CAUZNH010000216.1:0-2982 GCA_963581345.1 Candidatus Thalassarchaeaceae archaeon
GGTTGGTTGGGGTGCCTACACTTTCCTTGGACAAATGGATGGGGCTTTTGTTACGGTCGACGAATCATCTCTACAAGAAGACGGTCGTTGGGCTTGGGAGGCGATGTTGCTGTTTGATACATGTGAGCCTAAGGATGATGCTTGGGCTTGGCCAGAAAACCTTTCAGCTCAAGATGAGCCATTTTGGTTACCCGGTGAAGTATCCTGTGAATGGCGTCATCAAGGAGTAGGGGATACTGCTGTTGTTGCCGTCAATAATGCTGGAAATACGACTCTTGAATTGCAAGTCACGGTTGAGAGTGAATCGGTATCAATTAGTGAACCATCAAGTGGGTTGCTTACGATTGAAGGAGATTCAGCAGAATTATTTGTTTTAGAATTAGATTCCGATATTGATGAAGAGGTATTTTTCGTTACAATTTCACACCCAACAGTTGAAGGGGCTGAAGTGCAATTAGAAGTGAGACTGTTAGCAGGTGATGGTTGGTCCCTCCATACAGATTATGGAGATCACATGACTGTACATTACAAAGTTTGGATTTCAGATACTGGAGAACAACTAGATGAGGGAGATTTACCAGTCACAGCAGGTTCTGAACCTACTTGTGATGCTGGCGCCCCCAGTGTATGTTATATCAAAGGATTTCACTGGGGTGTAATTGGCTTAGATTGTGGTGTGGAACGATGTTTTTTACAGGATGGGACCACGCATACCGTAATCCTTCCACCTGAACTTGCATACAAAGATAGACCAGATAGAGAACCAGCAAACAACCAATGGTTGGTCTTTGAATTAAGTGTTAATGAATTAGCAATTTAACAGAAAAGCGGATAACAGCAACAGCCGTCCTTTAATTTGGTGCGTGATGGCAACTCACAGAGTTTTACCCATTTCTCCAGATATCCTAGGGTTTGCCGAAGTGATTGCTCCACAGAGTGAAATCGATGATAAACCAAAATCAGGTGAACCACATCTGTATCAAACAGATCGTATGAAACGGCTTTCAACTCCTTGGTCGGTGTGTCTTACAAGAGCAGAGCAGTTGGCCGATTGTCAGATTGGTAAAGGTATTCTTCTTGACCCTGCTTGTGGTTCTGGGTCACAACTTTTTGCCTATTGTTCAGAGTTGGGACGAGCGGGGATTGGCATAGAACTTGATGCTGATTCAGCGGTCCTATCAGCGGCAAATGGTCAAATCGTGGCTGAGAGCGGTAACAGTGAGTGGACGTCCGAAAGTTTCGTGCTGGTTGGGGATGGTACTGATGCTACTGCCGCCCTTTCTGAAATTGGTATGTCAGGTCAGGCAGTTGCAGTTATGCATGTGGATCCAGCAAGACCCCTAGACACACAAAATCATTCTCTGGATGAGATGGAACCGCCAATATCTATTTTGTTGAATAGATGGGCTGACCATTTTGTCATAGGAAGTAGGGGCCCAGCAATTATCATAGATCTCTCTCCTAGACTCTTAGAAACTCAGCAACAAGAGATTGAACAACTTCTTCTATCATATTGGCCAGACTCCCCTATTACGTGGGAATGGGTTTCGACAGGTCGTGGAAGAATTGACCGCTTGACAATCTGGTTTGGCGCAGCCGCGGATTCCGCAACACCAGCTAGAATGCTAAGACTACTAGCAGATGGTTCTGTAGTTAGTTTTGCAGGCCGAGCAACTGACGCCAAAAGATCCACTTCTGATGTGCCACTAACTGGAGATTGGCTAACAATCGTTGATTCTGCTCTTTTAGCATCGGGACTTCAAGGACAATGGTTACGCGAAGCATTGCCTCCAGAATCAACGAGACACTGGGTCAGAATTTATGGGCGCAGACCAATGCTACTTTCAAGTGAACCACTTCAAATGGAGAAATCAATTGTCAGCGCATTTGTTTCCTCAACCGGCCAAATCATTAGCCGTTTGAAGGTGGAACCGAACGTAGAAAACATCTCTCCAATTCTTGTTTCTGCTAACTCAGCATATCTTTCTAGACTCACTCTCAGATGTAAAATGGAGCCATCTGCTCAGCCAAAACTTCAGCGTAAATTAGATTACGGATTGAAGGATTACCCTCGAGGGAAACCAGGTTTTCTTGCTGATGTTGAAACTAATGATGGCGATGCTTGGTTTATCTGCAAAGAACCTTAAAATTAAGGCTTCTTTCAACCATTTCATTGATTATCCCCCTCTTAGAAAATAGTCCCTTTTTTATAGGGGGGGTAAGTCGCAAAGCCGCTACGAAGTAGCCACTGGGCAACTGGTGTACTCGGGGGAACCGAATAATGGCAAAAATAGACGAGAGTCAGTTAGGCGACGATTTCAGATATATTCTGAGGCTCGCAATGGCTGATGTTGATGGAATGAAACCGATTGGCTTGGGCCTAACTTCAATTGATGGAGTTGGTCAGAGAACCGCAATTGCATTATGTGGATTGGCTAAAGTGGATACTAAGAAAATGGGTGGACTTTTGTCCGATGCAGAGGTTGACTCTCTAAAAGAAGCGATTGAGGCTTACCCAACTGCAGTTCCCCTTTGGATGTTGAATCGCCAGAGGGATTTGCATTCAGGTGATGAACTCCATTTATTTTCACAAGATGTCAAGATGGTCCAGAAGGACGACATTGACAGACACCGTGCAGTGAAGAGTTACCGTGGTGTACGTCACGCAATTGGTGGTAGAGTAAGGGGTCAAAGGACTCGTTCGAACAACCGCAGTGGTTTGACACTCGGTGTTCAGAGGAAGAAGTGAGGTGTGATTTATGGGACATCCTAAGTTTAGTCGCAGAGTATGGCAAGGCCCCAAACACCCGTGGCAGTCTGAAAGGATTGATGAGGAGCGCACTCTCATTTTCAATTATGGTTTACGTAATCACAGAGAAATCTGGAAGGCTCGTAGCAAACTGCGCCGCTGGCGCTCAAACGCGATGAAGTTGATCGCAACAACCGATTCTGGAGATGACCACATTTCTCGAGAGAAAGCAG
>CAUZNH010000217.1:0-2968 GCA_963581345.1 Candidatus Thalassarchaeaceae archaeon
ATCTGATGATGGAAGACTTCTAATCAACTTTTTCCGCGGGCATGATACCTCATCTGAGACCACTTGTGACGCACCTCAAGAGTGTACTGTACAAGTTGCTGAATGGGATGGGTCAGCATTTACATACCACATTTTACACCAAAATACTGACGATGGAATTTCATACCTTTCAGTGGATATTGATTCAGCGGGATTAATTCACTCAGCATGGTACAATAGTGGATATGGCTCACTCCAAATTGCATCACCTACACCGACAGGGTGGGAAACTCTTACCTTACTTGATAATGAAAATGGCGGTACATATCCAAAGATTCTAGCCGATGAAAATGGTTGGGAAAATGTATGGTACCACAGTAATGGTGACTCAGAACAATTACGCGAGGTCAAGAGGTTTGCATGGGAGGCTGACCACGACTTTGTTGACAATGATGATGACCAATGTGCAAACACACCTTACGGTGCAGAAGAAGTTGATATGTGGGGTTGTTCTGAGGAACAACGGGATGATGACTTTGATGGCGCCTCAAATGCTGTTGACTTATGCCCCAACACACCGGGTCATGAAAGACACTTGGCAGATTCTGACGGTTGCTCACCGAGCCAAAAGGACTCTGATGAGGACGGGACAAATGATGCTCAAGACTTGTGCCCGAACACCGTTGACCTAGAAACGGTGGACAATACTGGATGCTCAGATGCACAACGTGACTCCGATTCAGATGGAGTGAATGATAATACTGACCAATGTGCTGATACTCCACCGGGAGAATCTGTAGATTTGAATGGCTGTAGCGCTAGTCAGCGTGACAACGATGAAGATGGAGTCAATGACAAAGCCGACTTCATGCCTAATGATGCTAGCCAACATACTGATTCAGATGGTGATGGATACGGAGACAATCCTGACGGAACCAATGGAGATGACTGCCCGAATGAAGCTGGAACTTCAACAGGGGAACTAGTTGGCTGTCTCGATTTGGATGGAGATGGAATCGCTAACGATGTTGATGACGATGATGATGGTGACGGATATTCAGATGCTGATGAAATCGCTAACGGAACCGATCCATTGTATGCGCTTGACTTCCCGGGATTAGGCGAGGATAATACTGATGGAAATGATGGCACCGGAGACGACACCGGTGACGAAACAGGCAACACGGATGATACTTCTGAACCAGCTAGTGGAGGTCTTAGCAATGCTGTGATTGGTGCGATTGCTGCAGTCATTATTCTACTCTTAATTGGAATCGCTGCATTAGCCCTAACTGGAGGCAAGAAAGGTGGCTCCCAAATGCCAGCAATCCCATCCCTCGCCCAAGCTCAAGCAGAACTATCGACACCTGCAGCACCTGCTGCCAGCGCTGATAGTGGTGGCCAAACAGGAGAAATGGTATCAACCGGCAAAGCCTGCAAACATTGTGGAGAAATGGAAGTCTACCATATCCCGTCTTACGGTGCAGACTACTGCAAGGCCTGCTCCCAATACAACTGAAATGGCTAAAACCGGACAGAAAACAAAGCGGAAGTGTTGCAGAATGCGAATCCCAAAAGCGATTCTAACCGCTTCACTTCTCTTACTAGTCCCGCTATCTGGCTGCATCGGTGGCTCCGAAGTTGAAGAACCTACATTTCATGGAACTAAGTGGATGGGGACTGAATATGCTCCCCTTTTCACTCTTGAATCAATGGACGAAAACCTATGGTCTTTGGAGGAACAACGTGGCAAAACAGTGATTTTGGCTTTCACATACACACGTTGCTACAATACCTGCCCAGTAATATCAGCCTCACTAGCCATGGTTTACGAATCACTCAATACCTCAGAGAGAGAGAATGTTTCCCTAGTTTCAGTGACCATTGACCCCTGGCACGATTCACCTTCACACTTGAGAAATTGGACCACCGACAGAGGATACGACTGGCCCCACTTGACTGGTCACCAAGATGCTGTTCTTCCTGTGCTTGAGACTTATGGGGTTGGACCAATTAACTTTGATGATGATTCCGAAGAGGGGTATGGATTCAGCCATACTCAGCCAACTTACATCATTGATGCAGAAGGGCGCCCAAGAGTTGTCTGGTCTGATGCAGAGATCCCTGTGGATTTGTTCTTGCAAGATTTACGCATTGTCTTAAATCGGTCATAATTAAAGATAAATTATGACTTAAACTGCATATTTTCATAAATGATTGACTAGTGCAACACTCATCAGCAACTTGCTGGCGATGTGAAATCAATGAAAAATATGAATAAATCAGCAATTATTGCCATCTTAGGACTTCTCCTCTTAATCGGCTCAAGTATTACTCAAGTGAGTGCTAGGCCATCTGGAATAAGCAATGTGCAATTTGGTTGTACCTGCCACTCGGGAAGCGTTACAGAAGGAGTAGTAGTTACCCTTGATGGGGTGCCAAATAATTACTCCGCAGGAGAGGATTTTACCTTTACAATAACCATCACAGGTGGGCCTGATCAAGGGGTAGAGAACTATGGGGGATTCAACTTAGTTGCGAGCGCTGGAACATTAGCACCTTTCGATAACACCTCACAACTCATGGATGGAGAAATGACCCACACGGAATTTGGCAATGACCAACGCACTTGGCAAGTCAATTGGACAGCGCCCGAAGATAATACTACAGATATCACTTTCACCGCGCATGGGAATGCAGTAAATGGTGATGGCTCAGCAAGTTCAGATGACCAGTGGAACAAGGTTGAGGCCACCCTTGCTGGTGCCGCTCCACCAGCAGGTGGTGGTGGAACAACAGATGATGAAACCCCAGGCTTTGGAATTGCCTTGACCATGCTCACCCTCGTGGGTGTAGCAGTATCAAGAGTCCGTAAGAATGAGTGAACCCACCCACTGACTCATGTATCCATGATACGGTCACCCGCATCACCTAAGCCAGGAACAATGTATCCTTGCTCATTCAATCTCTCATCAATCGCTGCCATCCA
>CAUZNH010000218.1:0-2898 GCA_963581345.1 Candidatus Thalassarchaeaceae archaeon
GACATTTCAGCGCCAAATCCACTGGTTTTTGGTGCTTCGTGGACAATTACGCAGCGACCAGTTTTCTTAACGGAATTCACCACTGCATCCCTATCCCATGGGACTAGTGATTGCAGATCTATTAAGTCACAAGAGATGCCAGAATCTTTGATTCCCTGCTCTGCAACATGGACCATTGCTCCCCAAGCAATAACTGTGCATTTATCACCTTCCATAGTGAGGTTTGCCTCACCTAGGGGAATTGAGTAGTGTTCTTCTGGTACATCGCTATACTCATGCCCTTTCCAAGTTGGGACATGGTGCGGGTCACCATAAAATGGGCCGCGGTAACAGCGTTTTGGCTCAAAGAAAACAACCGGGTCATTGCATTCAATAGCACTGATTAGAAGACCTTTAGCATTGTAAGGGTTTGAGCAGTAAACTACCTTGATTCCGGGGGTGTGGGTGAATTGAGATTCGGGTGATTGTGAGTGGTGATGCCCTCCCTTGATTCCACCACCTGCTGGTGTTCGGATAGTTACAGGGGTGCTAAACTCCCCACCACTTCGGTGACGTAGTTTTGCCATTTCGTTTACGATTTGATCGTAGGCAGGGAATATGTAATCTGCAAATTGTATTTCCATTACTGGGCGTAGTCCATTAAGTCCCATTCCGAATGCAATAGCCGCAATCCCTCCTTCTGCAAGAGGTGTGTCAAAAACACGTTTTGAACCGTGTTTCTCTTGCAGACCGTCAGTGACTCGGAAAACTCCGCCAAAGTAGCCCACATCTTCACCAAAGATGAGGACATTTGGATCAGATTCCAATAGATTGTCAAGAGCGCTGTTTAATGATTGTATCATGTTCATTTCAGTCATCGCAATCACCTCACTTTCCTAATTCCTCTCGCTGTTCTTGGATATGCCATGGCACTTCCTCGTAAACTTCAGTAAATATGGTGCTGGCTGGGGGCCAAGGTCCGTTGGCAAGGTCGCCGTGAGTAACTGCTTCTTTGTAGGCGGCTACCACTTCTTCATCCAGTTTCTTCTCAAGATCAGAATGTTTCTCTTCACTCCACTCTTCTATCAAAATAAGGTGGTCCTTGAGGCGCTCAATCGGGTCACCGCCAGGCCAATGCTCATGCTCATCTGCTGGACGATAACGGCTAGCATCATCACTGCTGCTATGCGCTCCTGCCCGATAAGTTAGGATTTCAATGTGGGTTGCACCCATTCCAGCTGATGCCCTTTTCCTCGCCCATTTGGTGACAGAGTACAGAGCGAGGAAATCATTTCCATCAACTCTCAATGATGGGATATCGTATGGCAATGCTCGTGTAGCAAAATTTCCCCCACCAGATGCAAAATTTTTGTGCGTTGAAATTGCCCATTGATTATTGACAACGCACAGAATAATTGGGGGTTTGAAAACACTAGCAAAGTTGACTGCATAGTGGTAATCTCCCTCGGCGCTGGCTCCATCGCCAATCCATGTAATTGTGGCTTGATCTTCACCTTTGTAGGCACTTGCCATCGCAACCCCAACAGCCTGAGAAAATTGAGTGCCAACTGGGCTGGAAATTGAGATGAAGTGACCATCTTTGTAAGTATAGTGGACTGGCATTTGTCTACCCTTTACATTGTCCTCCACATTACCAATGCAGTGATTAATCATGCTAACCATACTTCTACCACGAACAAATTGACAACCAGGTTGGCGATATGTTGGGAATAGCCAATCGTGGTCCTGCAAAGCCATTGTTTGTGAAATTGCAATCGCTTCTTCACCAAGAGACCGCATGTAGAAAGACAGTTTACCGGTTCTTTGCATCTTCATCATCCGGTCATCAAATATTCGCAAACGACACATCTGCTCAAGTCCAAGACGTAGTTCATCAGCGCTTAAATTTGGATGCCAAGATCCGCTTGCAGCCCCATCATCATCAAGAACTCTAATCAATCCTTCAGCGTGCTTGGTAGTATCTTCTGAAGTACAGGTGCTTGGGTCAGGTTGACTCAGATCTTCAGGTGTGTATGTCCACGGTTCAAAATATGATTGTTCACCGGGCCGTCTAGGTTCATCTGGAACTGAAAATCCGTCTAAACCCCCCACGTGCTCGTCCCCGGTCATGGTTCTACCTCACGGTGCTCCGACTATGATGATTTTCATGGTTGCCCATCTTTAGATGGGCTAGAAGATAAATTAGTTACAGCCGCCCCTGGGGTTGAAAGGGTTGCAACAGGTTGACCCCCTTTCGCTTCTCCAAGTAAAAGGCCTGCTCGGTATGATGAGCGAACTAGCGGGCCGCTAGCGACTGCTTTGAAACCAATTTTTCGGGCCGTTCCATCCCATATTGCAAATTGTTCAGGAGTTGGGAAACGGTCAACTGCCAAATGTTTCCATGAGGGGCTAAGATATTGCCCAAGAGTGATGATGTCGACACCAGCTTCCCTAAGCAATAACATCGCTTCCTCAACTTCATCATCAGTTTCACCCACCCCTACCATCAAACTACTCTTCGTAAGGATGTCAGGACGGAGTCTCTTTGCCTCTTTTAGAATGGCTAATGATTGACTAAAGGAAGCCCGCGAATCGCGTACGGTTCGGTCTAATCTAGGCACACATTCTACATTGTGTGCGAATACTGAAAGTGGGCTTTCATGCAACAAGTAAGCAAGGGCTGACATATTGCCATCTAGGTCAGAGCAAAGGAATTCTACCGTGACATCTGGTTCAGCGTCATTAACCGCATTGATGCACTTTTTGTAGTGGCTTGCGCCACCATCTTCCAAGTCATCTCTATTGACTACGGTAATAACAACATGAGATATCCCCATATTGCTAACTGCTTGGGCTAGGTCACTTGGCTCATTCTCATCCAAAATAGGTGGTGTTTTGATCGTACCAACTGCGCAGAAA
>CAUZNH010000219.1:0-2895 GCA_963581345.1 Candidatus Thalassarchaeaceae archaeon
GGTGTTGGCGTAGGTGGTCATTGTATCCCTGTTGACCCTTACTATCTAATTGAGAAAGCCAAGGAATCTGGTGCCCCTGTTGAACTGATAACTTCTGCGAGGAAAGTCAATCGCTCTATGCCTCGAAATGTAGCAGAAGATGTGTCGGTAATTCTTGAGCGTAATGAGATACCATTGTCTAGTGCCAATGTATTGCTTCTTGGCTGGTCATATAAGCCAGGAATTGGTGACCCGCGGGAGACACCTGCTGAACCTTTAGCAGAAGCACTAGTTGAGATGGGCTGCAGTGTTCAAACCTTTGACCCATTAGTTGATGATCGGTTATTCCCAAGTGATTTAGCAACTTTAGTTAGAAGTGAAAGCGAGATTTCACCATTTGACATGGCAATACTTGTAACTGCTCATGATGAAGTAGTGGGAATAGATTGGGCCAGTCTTACAGAAAAAGCAAATCATTCACTAATTTATGATGGTAGGCGAGTTCTAGATGTTGAGATGCTCGAGTCCCTAGGATGGGGTGTCTACTTGCTTGGTGCCCCAATATAATCTATTTTCAGACCATAGCCTGTGTGGTGAAGGTTCATGTTCTATATGTGTTCACGCAAGGTCGCGGTGTGTTGCCATGGTTGACCATTTGCCAAATCTTGGGCGCGAAGCGATAATGCTCAAGGAAATGGGTTTTTCCTCAATTGATGAACTATTTTCAGACATCCCAGAGGGTGTAAGAAGAGATTCTCCTCTTAATTTACCTCCGCCACAAACTGAAGAAGAGATCATGGCTGATGCACAGAGACTTCTTGGTGCAAATGTTGCGATAAATAGCCGACCCAATTTTCTCGGCGCCGGATTGTATGAGAATTTCGTTCCTTCAATGGTGGTTGCAATGGCTACTCGCGGTGAATTTCTAACTTCTTACACACCATATCAGCCAGAAGTTAGTCAAGGAATGTTACAAGCATTATGGGAATTCCAAACAATGGTTTCAGAATTAGTCGCACTACCTGTCTCTAATGTCAGTATGTACGATGCTTCAACTGCTGCGGCAGAGGCTCTAAACTGCGCGGTAAGAGTACACAACAAAAAAGCGACTCAGAAGAATGTAGTCTATGTTACTGAATGGCTACCGGAGCACCGGTTATCGGTAATTGAGAATTATTTAAGTGGTGCAGAAACAGAAATTCGCACTCTCAAATGGGACAAAAACGGAATGGTTGATTTGAAATCCGCAGAGTCTGCTCATGGTTGTTGTGCTGTATATGTTGAACAACCAAACCCGTTTGGAGTAATAGACGAAAACCTAGCAGAACTGAAACAAATTATTGGCGAAAATACGGCCTTGGTTGTTGGTGTGAATGCGACATCCCTTGGTTTACTTGAAGCACCTGGAAATTGGGGTGCTGACATTGTCGTGGCTGAGGGACAACCGTTCGGTATTGGGCCTACAGCTGGTGGGCCAATTTATGGGATTTACGCCTGCACAGAGAAGTATCTCAGACAGATGCCTGGCCGAATTGTAGGCAAGACTTTTGATGACAAAGGAAAAGACGCTTTCACCCTCACACTTTCAACTAGAGAACAGCATATTAGGCGGCACAAAGCAACGAGTAACATTTGTTCAAATGAAACACTAATTGCTCTTATGGGTGGTATTCATATGGCTCTTTTAGGTCCAATGGGTATACAGAAATTGGCTCTTAGAAACGCTGCTGCTTGCCAAGTTACTATGGCGGGTGTTCTCGCTCATCCAAAGATTGACTTACTCTTCACAAATGGGGCTTCGTACAACGAATTCACGGTTGTTTTACCTGGACCAGCAAAGGATGCATTAGACCATCTAGACAAGTTGGGTGTGACTGCAGGTCTTGCCCTATGTGATGTGATGTCAGGTGCCGATGAGTCTTGGTTGCACATCACGGCTACAGACCAAACGAATAGTGAGGATGTGGCTGCTCTAGTGGATGGTTTGGGAAATTGGATTGAAGGACTTGGACAAAGCAAGGAGATGGTAAATCATGAGTGATTTATTCGCATTTGATGGGGCTCCTGAGGCTGGATATGCTCAGCCAGCGCCATTATTATCTGATGAAGAAGCAATTGCTGGAATCCCTGAATCAATTCGGCGTAAATCATTACCACGCTGGCCGCGCGCTAGTGAGCCTGAATTAGTCCGTCATTATACCTGGCTTTCACGGCGTAATTTCGGCATAGATACTGGCTTTTACCCACTTGGTTCATGCACGATGAAGCACAATCCTAGAGTCAATGAAAAAATAGTTCAAATGGCTGGGATGAATGACTTGCATCCACTTGCCCCGGCATCTCATTTGCAGGGGTTGATGGCGATTTTTTATGAGATGCAAGAAATGCTGGCACATTGTGCTGGTATGGATACAGTAACTCTTCAACCCGTTGCAGGTGCCCAAGGTGAATTTGCAGCAATACGTTGTATTCAAGAATATCACAGAAGCAATGGTGAAGGTAGCCGTGACAAAGTCATCGTGCCTGATTCTGCTCATGGTACTAATCCTGCATCAGCGGCAATGTGTGGATACCAAATTATAGAAATTCCTAGCGGAGATGATGGCCGCTTAGATTTAGAGGCGCTAAAAGCAGTTGTTGGTGATGATACAGCGGCAATGATGGTGACTAATCCAAGCACTCTAGGAATTTTTGAGCCTGAAATCGCAGAAGCCACTGCGATTGTTCACAACGCTGGTGGACAGATGTATTATGATGGGGCTAACTTCAACGCAATCCTAGGAAAAACTTCACCTGGATTGATGGGATTTGATGCGGTTCACTATAATCTACACAAGACATTCTCTCAACCTCATGGAGGAGGTGGTCCGGGCTCTGGACCAATAGGGGTGAAGAGTCACTTGGCACAATTTTTAC
>CAUZNH010000220.1:0-2884 GCA_963581345.1 Candidatus Thalassarchaeaceae archaeon
AGTGGAATCAGTGGTTTTTCCTAAAATTTTATGAGAGCGGTTTAGCGTACCGAACTTTCGCAAATGTCAATTGGTGTGAACAGTGTAATACTGTATTAGCCAATGAACAGGTGCACAATGGGAGATGTTGGAGATGTTCAAGTGAAGTTGCACAGAGAGATATGGATCAGTGGTTTTTGAAAATCACAAAGTACGCGCAAGAACTACTCGACTCACTCGAGGGAATACAATTCCCTAACCATGTTAAAGCCCTGCAAAAAGATTGGATGGGGCGTTCGGAAGGCGCTCAAATCAAGTTCAAAGTAGAAGGGGACGGTGGTCTTGTGATTGAAGCTTTTACGACTAGGCCTGATACAATTTTTGGAGTCACATTTGTTACTCTAGCCCCTGAAAACCCTCTTTGTGAGGATTTGGTTAAGGGTCACGAAAATGAACAAGCGTGGCGGGAGATGGAAAAAGAAGCAAAGCAACTTTCTGACATGGATAGAGGTATGTTGAAGGAAAAGAAAGGTGTATTCCTTGGCCGGCATGCCATAAATCCACTAAGTGGAGAGAAAATACCAATCTACGCTGGAAATTTCGTTATTGCTTCATATGGTACTGGGTCAGTAATGGCGGTACCTGGTCACGATCAACGAGACTTTGATTTCGCCACGGAACATAGCCTACCAATTAAGCGAGTTTTAATTGAGGAAAGTGCAGACAATGATGCCCCACTAACCTCCGCTTTCGAAGGATATGGCGAAATGACCAATTCTGTAAGAACTGATTTTGATGGATTGAGTGGGGATGATGCAAAGCGGGCTGTTATTGAAGCGCTCGAAAGTGAAGATTCAGGAAGCGGAATGATTCAATGGAAAATTCGTGACTGGTTAATCTCACGACAGAGATATTGGGGGACTCCAATTCCTATTATCCACTGTAATGAATGTGGTGCTGTTCCAGTACCTGAGAACGAGTTGCCAGTGATGCTACCTGATGATGTGGTCTTTAGTGGCGAAGGGAATCCGATGGAAACATCGCCTACCTTCCTCAATGTTGACTGTCCTAGTTGTGGAAATCCCGCGAGGCGTGAAACCGACACAATGGATACTTTTGTTGATTCATCGTGGTATTTCATGCGCTACATTGATGCAAATAATTCTGACTTATGCTTCAGCAATCAAGCAGCGGATTATTGGATGAATGTTGACTTTTATTGTGGTGGAATTGAGCATGCACAAATGCACTTAATCTACGCACGGTTTTGGACTAAAGCATTGCGAGACATGGGTTTGCATAATATTGACGAGCCTTTTGAAGAATTATTATGTCAAGGAATGGTCAACGCCCAAGCACCGTATTGTGCTCCTTGTAACATCACCCATCCCGTAAGCGAGAGGGGGAATGCTTGCCCATATTGTGCTGGTGAATTAACAGAGCGTAGTGCCAAAATGAGTAAATCTCTAGGCAATACTGTTGGCCCAGTTTCAATGATTGAACAGTATGGCGCTGACACCGTCCGACTATTCATTCTGTTTGCTGCCCAGCCTACTGCTGGGATGGATTGGTCTGATACTGGTGTTGAATCATGTTACAAACAGATGAAAGCAGTTTGGAATTTATGTCGCGAAATGTTGTCATGGGAGAATGATGATGCGGCAATAGATGAATGGTTGAGCACCCAATTTCAGATTCGTAAAACAGAATGGTTTTCGGCAATGGAATCAGTTGATTTGCGAGCCGGCGTGATGCTCAGCCATTACGAAGTCTACGCTGACCTTCTTTGGTACCAGCGTCGTGGAGGGTGCAATGGTGAATTGGCTCGCTCACTCCTGCTTGATTGGGCTAAGATGATGCATCCCGCAACTCCACATATTGCTGAAGAAATTTGGGCAGAAGCGGGGGGTGAAGGCTTGATTGCAATCCAACCCCTTGGATTTGATGAAGTGGATAATGATGGGGCTGAGGCCATAAATCCAGTCTTGGCACGAGAAATTATTTTACAATCAGTTCTTGATCAGGCTAGACAGATGAAAGGTTTAGCAGAACGACATCTTGAGAATGAACCAACATCAGTCACGATTCAAATAGCTGAAAGATGGAAAGGTGAGTTAGTACGTACAGGTATTGAATTACTTGAGAATGACTTCCCAATGAAAGGAGCAATGGGTGAGATAATGTCTAGGCCATTTACACAAGTTGGAGAAGTTAGAGGACAAGTCCCTGGAGCTTGGAAACGAATTATGAAGCAATTATACAAATGGTCTCCAACCGAAAGAAATGTGCTAAAATATAATCTTGATGAAGTAAAAATCCTAACTGATGCAAAGTCATTCCTGAGCGCTGAACTTAGTGTTACAGAAGTAAACATTTACCTTGCTGGGGAAGGAGCAGATGTTGGTGGCAAAGCAAAATTTGCTTATCCTTCAGAACCAGGTATTGCTTATCTTTGATTTTATAATAATCAGCAAGTTAACCTGCTTGATTTTACGGATCGTAAGCCGGAGGTTGAAAAGGGAGGGGCTTCTCGCCTGCTACAAGTGAACAGAAGTAACAGAGAAGATAACAACCAACCAAGTAAAAACAACCGCAATGGGAATCAAGGCGGCCGCACCAATCAAGGTAGCAAAAAAGGCCGTTCATCTTCCCGAAAAAGTGGCAACGGTGGTGGGCAGGATAGCCAAGCATCTGCCCGAATCAGAGAAGCCATAGAGCGAGCCGAAGAAAGGTTCTCCATCAATCCTAAACCATTGGGTTTTCCAGAGGAACTTGAACCCCCAAATGAAGTTTCTATCAAGTGGAAAACAACTCCGATAAAACAGCGTACTGAACGCCAAGCGTGTGATTTAGTAATGATTCCAGGTGAATGGGGATTTCTAGACGATGATGCTGTGGATGGAAT
>CAUZNH010000221.1:0-2884 GCA_963581345.1 Candidatus Thalassarchaeaceae archaeon
TCAGTCATAATTGTTGCACTTCGTATGACTACTGCATCAAATGTTGACAGAGCACCGGATGATAATTCATCCGGGGAATAATGTTGTAACACAACTTCGTGACCCATTTTTTCGAGATGCTTGACGGCAATATCATCCATCCCATCTGTTACAGCAATCCTCCCCATGGGTAGTGGGCGAGACTCGGAATGACATCAAGATTGCTAAAGAACTGTTAAAGTAATGAAGGCAAGAATTGATAGTGGGGGTCCTTTGATTCGTGGTTTAGGGATGAACTATGGCCTTTGAATTACCTGACCTCGGATATGATTACGACTCACTCGAACCACACATAGATGCGCTAACTATGGAGATACACCATAGCAAACATCACAATGCTTACACAAATAACCTAAATGCTGCTATTGCTGGTACTGAAATGGAAGGCAAGTCCATTGAAGACTTATTGGCAAACCACACAGATAGTCCTGCGGTTAGAAACAATGGCGGCGGATTTTGGAATCATACTTTATTTTGGCGACTAATGTCTCCAAATGGTGGTGGAGAGCCAACTGGCGCTGTTGCTGATGCAATCAACTCTGCTTTCGGTTCCTTTGAACAGATGAAGGAAGAATTCAGCAAAGCAGCCATAACTCGTTTCGGCAGTGGTTGGGCGTGGTTATCAGTTTCTGCCGATGGGACTTTAGCAATTTCATCTACACCTAATCAGGACAATCCGTTGATGGATGGTAGCGGGTCACCAGTTCTTGGTGTTGACGTTTGGGAACACGCATATTACAAGAAATTCGGACCTGCGCGTGCTGATTATCTATCTGCATGGTGGAATGTTGTAAATTGGAATATAGTCAATGAATTATACCAATCTGCTCAACAATAATTGGTCAATTCGGCAAAAGCATCGTAGCCCAAAAATGGGTAAGTTTCCCTATCTATTGACCGACCGCTTCATGAAGTGATACAATGGGCCCTAGTTTGTGAATTGGTCTGCGGATGACCCTAGTACCCTCGCAGTAGTCGTAATTCTACTAGTTTCACCCATCCTCTTAGTTGTCCCTACACAGAGATTATGGAAAAAACGTGTATTAAAATCAGATAAACACAAGAAATACAGGAAAATCGTAAATGGGATTCTGACTCACGGATATCCATTGCAAATTTTCCGAGCATCTTTAGACAAGACCGCTCGTAGTTTTCAATTAGATGATAAAGAACAGGGATTGGTGGAAAGTGATATTCTATATCCACTTAATACAATGCATTTTCTGATTTTACCATCAATGATTTTATGGCCTTTTTTATCGATTTTCGCGGTGTTCTTGATATTGCCTCTTATTCCTTTACTTCGTTTAACAGAATGGATTATGATAGACAAAGGCTTACTTGCTTGGATTGTAAAGGTGATTAAAAATTATACCAATTGGCAATTAATTGGAGTTCCTAAATTATCTAGAGATGCTCGCAAAGGTGATGTTTGGATACAGGCTTTGCATCGTATGCCAACAACAGTATTCCTCGGTTTATTTGCATATTTGGTGGTACACTATCTCTCACTACCAGATATTTTTGCTTTAGGGCTAGCAGGAATTATCTATTTGCTGTTAGCTTCACTCGCTATTATTACAGCAGTTGCGATTGACGGAGAGTTAGCATTTGCTGATAATGCCCAGAGAAGAATAATGCCACTTGAAGCAATTCTACAGGACTTGTTAACGCCAATTGTTGGACTGGGTCTACTTGTATTAATTTTCAGGCAAGTTTTCTTTACAATCACTTACCCTGGTGAGGGTTTACACAATCCTATTATTTTCGCTATATCAATAATGGTTGTTCTTTACACTGCAACAATAGTCGGCGCTTTGATAGAATGGGCAGCAGGAAGACGTGGGAAAATTATTCGTGATTCTTTCCATAAACGCTTGATTGATGATGAGGATCCTGAACTTTACTCTTTCACAAGGAATAAAGATGGTAGTCTGAATCTTCGTAAGATATGCATGCTCGGGGAATTCTTCGTAAACGATCATCGCTTCCCCGAGCAGTCTCTAGAAGCCTCAATCAGATTTGAAGATTTGATGGCACTGCCGTCTCTTGTTGAGGAAGGTGTGATAACTTTACCACCTAAAAAACCAGAAAGGAAGCCTGAGAAAATTGAGGTTGGTGAAGAATTACTTAATCAAGAAACCACTGCTGAAGAGTGATTGCTTTGAGTATCAGTTGAAACTACTGCCACAACTACATGCCTTTGAGGCATTTGGGTTCTCAATCTTGAATCCACCACCCATCAAAGAATCTTGGAAATCAATTACAATACCAGCAAGTAAACTGCTGTCAAAATCAGAAATGGCTACTGGTATCCCATTTACATCGTCAAATTGATGACCTACTGGTTCAGGTTTATCACCAATCTGCATATCATATAGATATCCTGAACATCCACCTCGATGGACTGCGAGTGTGAGCACAACTTCTCCTGGTTCAGTGTTGAATATCTCTCGTAATTTGTTTGTTGCAATTTCAGTTAATATTACATTAATTGGGGAGATTTCAAAATCTTCTGTAACGCTTATCTCAGAAAGAACCCCACCATCTACCGGACAATCCATATTACTCCCTACCGCTGATGGTTGATTAATTCATGTATCCGATTGGTCAAAAATAATGTCAATGTGACAGTGTTTTTCGTCTTCATCAGTGCATTGTCTTTCCACTGCCGCAGTCTTGACACCGAATTTAGTCTCAACAATACCTTCTAGGATACCCTCATCTAAATGGCAGAAGGGCCCACCGAATTGGGGTGCATTTCCACAAGAACCTGCATCATGGATTCTAATTGATTGAGGTGGGAGACCTATTATTTCCATTTCACCCATGCCCATATCTGACC
>CAUZNH010000222.1:0-2869 GCA_963581345.1 Candidatus Thalassarchaeaceae archaeon
CAGGTAATCTTGACTTGTTAGTCTCTGGTGATGGTTCTCAAGCATGGACATTAACAATTGATGGTTCTGGACAAATCACAGAATTGAGAGAAGCTGAAACTCTCATTGAAGTTTTGGAAATTGAAAATGCAACAATTCAAGCCGTTGCTCACACATCTGTGAATGGTGGTGCTAAGAAACTCTATGTCGGTACTGACCATGGATTTTTAGTCGCTAGCACAGAAGATGTTACTGGTGACTATCCCGCACTATGGATATTCAATGAAACAGATGCAGAAAATTATGTCCGCCAAGCAAACCCTCAGAATATTTCACATTCCGCAAATGTAAGGACACTTGTATTGGATGGCCCTCGTCAACCAGATGGTTCAATCTCTAGTACCCAGACACTTTGGGTAGGGACTGCTGGAGGAGTGCATCAATTTTCCCTATTAGACGAGGCAGACCCTTCGATAGCCTTCTCTAGGGACCGCATGCAGAATGATGAAAATGATTTAGAAGGTGCTAATGATATTCATGCGATTTTACCACTTGGTGATGAGATATTAGTTGGTTCAAGGTATGGGACATGGACTTTAGATGGCGACCACGCAAGAGCATTGGGGATTGACGAACAACAAACACGAATCCCTGGTTTTGTTACTGAAATTATAGTAATGGATGTGCTTGGTAATGATACTGTATTTGCTGGTTTACACCCAGGTCGATATTCAAACCGTATGCTAATTAATCCGTTCAGTAATGACTCTGACCTTGATGGGATGCCTGATGGTTGGGAGAATGCTCACGGGCTTGACCCAACAGACCCATTTGATAGGAATGAGGACTTAGATGTTGACGGTATTAATCTCAATCCCTATGTAGATGATTTGATTGACCATAACTGGACGAATCTAGACGAGTTTAGGTATATTGCTAGTACTCCGGATGGGTGGAATGGTACCGATCCAAGACTCTCAGACACCGATGGCGATGGTTTGCTTGATGGTTCTGAATACTGGGGTTGGTTCTATGACGAGACGAACTTCACTTGTCACTATGAGATAGGTGAATATGTATGTGATCAAAGTGAAGGAGAGCTTGCGGCCCAGGTATACGCCGTAGGTTATCCTGGGACTCAGGCTAGCGGTGGTACTGACCGCTCAACTGACCCTACAAATCATGATTCGGATGACGATGGAATGCCAGATGGCTGGGAAATTGCCAATCGCCGATGGATTGGCACTGATTTTCATGGCGGGAATGAATGGTCACTTGACCCTAGAGACCCTACAGATGCGATGGAAGATGCAGATAGCGATGGCCTGTCTAATCTGTGTGAATATCAATGGGAATTGCTGTTACAAGCAGCATTAGCTGATGGATTGCCTGCATTTGGTGAGACAGCAGAAGCCGCGGCGTCTTGGACAAAGATTGACCCTAACAATCCTGATTCAGATGGGGATAGTTTACCCGATGGTTGGGAATCAAGATATTCTTGTACGTGGTTAATATCCAATATTGGTATCAATCCACTAAATGGTAGTGATGCATTTTCAAATCCAGATGGTGATGGATATGACGCTAATCATGATGGGCTAATCCAAGTTGAAGAAGAATTTAGCAATTGGATGGAATATCATATTCGAGATGAACAAATATTTGGTAACTACACCGAAAGTGGTGCGCCTTTGCCTGACGGATTCTCAACAGCACTGTGGAACGAGACATGGGTGTCTAGCGCTTCAAGACCGTTTGGGGAGTCAGTTAGCGTCTCCACAATAGTGAGTGTTCCAGGAATGCCCTTGACTGACCGTGGTTCTGCGAATCCATTGGTTGCTGATACGGATGGGGATGGAATGCCAGACGGTTGGGAAGTTTGGTTTGCGCGTTGGGATACTTTTGATTCCGCGTGGACTTTGAACCCTGTCAATGAGAGTGATATTTTCAACGACCCAGATGGTGATGGTATGACTAATTGGGAGGAGTATAACAGCATTGATGCTAATTTGACCGAGACCGATGATAATCAGACATCTCCTCAATATCACCCGTTTAAATTAGGTAATACACTGATTTTGACTCCTTGGAATCTTGCTGTTGGAACTCCTTCGTTTGGGTCATATATTTCCGAGGATCAATATACAATGAGTGGTGCCACATGTGACCCAAATAATGCTGATAGTGATGGTGATGGCTTGCTTGATGGGATTGAATTGCTATTTACTCAATGGAATTCTACATTCGCTAATTGGTCGTTAAACCCATTAGTCGCAAATGATGGTGGTGGAGATGGTGACCAAGATTCACTTACCGATCGCCAAGAATTAAATTTGACTTACGAAAACCCCCTCAACGGCGGGCTTGCACCACCAGATGCACCTAAGATGTGGGAAGAGGCATTCGCCCTTGAACCTCAGAATTTCACAAGCAGAGTTCAGTCAGTTCTTGACAACAAACTCGGGCGCGCATTTTTGGCCCTTGAGCAACATTCAGAATGGGTTTCAACAGGGGTAACAAGACCACTATTGGCAACTCTAATTGGTATCACCGACCCAACTAACAATGATACAGATGATGACGGTATGATAGATGGTTACGAATATTGGTTTACTGAATGGGATTTGGATGGAAATCGTTGGTCAATGAATCCATTGACACAATCTGATATTGATGCAGATAGCGATGATGATTCTTATGACTGCAACGAAGATGGCATCATTCAGATGAGTGAACGCTATACTAACCTTAGAGAATACGAAGCTAGAATCTATGGAAAGGAATCATTGCGCTATATGTTCCCCCCCGGTTATGGTTTGGTTGATTTTGGAGATGATGCAATTGCTGCTCAGATGAGTGAGAATGGATTAAATTGGGAAGATGCAAGACA
>CAUZNH010000223.1:0-2853 GCA_963581345.1 Candidatus Thalassarchaeaceae archaeon
TGCCGCAATTTTGGTACATGTCAATATTATCTAATCCGAATGGATTTTGCGAGTCATCTAGCAGAGTGGCTACAGTAAAATTAGCGAAAATTGAAGATATTGTATTTCCTATATTACCGGGTGAGCCGGGAATCGGATTGTTTGCGAGATTGACAATACCGGCACCACCGGTGGCAGTATCTGCAACTAAACTCTGGATAGCCGCGCCGCCACCGAGTTTTGAGGCGAGGTAGAGCATGAACAAGAATCCAGCACCGTAGTCTCCAGTTGACTGATTCCACCATCGTACAGAGGTGTAGGAGTTTTGCGCCCATTCATTGGCGTGTCCGATAATCGTACTGGTAGCGCCAAAACAAAGGAATGCGGCCATGTCAGCACTTCCTTCGTCAATCCATGCATACTCGAACGGATCACGTGAATTGTGTAGTAAGTGTTGGAATTCGTGGGCAAGGATAGTTTCAGCCCAACTTAGATCGTCAATATCAACATATACTGCTTCTCTTTGTGATGCAATACCTGGCATGAAATAACCACCAATATTCCAAGACCCATCAATAGCGTAGATGATAACTTGAACTTGGCAATTATTATCCACATCTGGTTCTGAACCAAAGTACTGAGTAACAGTTGGATGGATAGTACTAGTCCAAGTTGAAGCATAATTGTTCAAGACTGAGCTTGAAACTGTTTGACTTGATTCAACCAAGAAGGCTGCAGTGGCTGTGGTTTTTTCAACCGTTACTGAAATCTGCCCACCACTTGTTGGTACAGTCAATACTTGACCTTGAGACATTGGCACACATGCTTTAGAGGTTGATTTACCATTTTTACCCTGCGCAAATGGTAACAATAAGTCGGGGTAACCTGCATCTGCCCATGCCATTTTATGCAAACGAGTTGCAGAATAGAGGCTTTGGTTACCTTCAACCATAATGTATGGTTTACCATGTATAGACACATCGAAATCTTCGATATCACCCATAATCCCCCCAACTTCGTAGTTGTTTTCAGCCTCTGCAGCCGCTGTTGGAGCCATTGCTGGACCCAAAGTTGCGGCTATCATCAGAATCGTCAGAAATAGAGATGTTCGAAATTGCATTACAAGACCACCATGAGCGAGGCTACGCTACTATTCAGACGCTTGTCTATGGACCTATTTAATAGCGCATGGAGCATGGTTCATACGGACAAGAGGAGGTAGTTTTGTTATGGTCAATCGTTTTGGACTAAATTGGGCCATTTTTTCGGTGATAATTGTGGCTACATTATCTTCATTTTTATCCTCATCTGAGGTCACAGATTCAGCAACCATAACTCAATATGAAATTGAGATTTTAAACACCGAGACACATGATGACGAGGCCTTCACCCAAGGCTTCCTTTTTTACCAAGGAAAACTTTACGAGAGCACAGGAAGGAATGACCAATCAACTCTAAGGGAAGTTAACTTGCAAGGAGATGTTCTGCGTTCAGTGAACCTAAGTAGTGAGGAGTTTGGCGAAGGTTTAGCGGTACACAATAATACTCTAGTTCAACTTACTTGGAAGAGCGGTGTAGCCCATATATGGGATATTGAAACATTGGCTCTAGTTGGTAATTTTTCCTATCAAGACGAGGGTTGGGGGATTTGTTCTAATGGAGTAAATTTGGTAATGAGTAATGGCACAAGTGACTTGACCATACGAAACCCTGAGAATTTTTCTGTGATTCAAACGGTTTCAGTCACTTTCAATGGTTCACCTCTAACGGAATTAAATGAATTGGAATGCGTTGGAGATTTAGTTTATGCAAATGTTTGGCGTTCGGAATCAATTTTCATAATCAATATGACATCAGGGAATGTTGTTGGTACAATAGATGCAAGTTCACTATTCCCTGAACCATCCCCTGGGGTTCTCAATGGAATTGCGTATGATTCAGGAAATGACACATTTTGGCTAACTGGTAAAAACTGGCCTATCATGCACCAAGTAATTTTCCAGCCAATTGTTGATAATAACAGTGAAAATATCAGCGAAGAAGGTGGGGGTAATGATGGATTAGATGGTAAAACCCCTGAATTTAAATTACCATCAACCGTTGAAGAATTTTTATTAGTTTTCATTTCTGCATTTTTTGCTCTGCTGACTTATATTCTGTGGGGAAACGGCTTTTTTTCATTAACTAAGAGCCGAGGGGTTGACAACCCCCCTGCGGCCACGATGTATCACGGTGAACAAGAATGAGCGATGATGAGGAGCGAGAGGAGCGCCTCAAATCCCTACGCACTAGGGTTCGCGATGAACTCGTAGAGGGAGGCGTCTTAGAAGTTGATGATGAGGTTGAATTAGAATTTGACGCTGATGAAGATGTCACTACTCTTTCTGATCGCATAGCAAGGCGCCGCCGTAGGATGAAAAGAACGAAGGCGGCTCGTCGCAAACAAGCACTTTTGGATGTAAGAAAAGGCGGGGACCCAGCAGTCGTAAGATTACCTGCAGCCTTGAGAAATCGTTCTGATGAAAGCTGGGTGATGAATCTTGCAGTATTATTAATCATTGTTGGCAGTGTTATTGGTGCTGCAAGCGGTGCGTTGCTAATTAGCGCAGATCCTAGAGATTTGGTTTCAAGTTCAATGTTTTCTCGTACTGATGATGCAGAAGTGCATGGCTTAGTATTGAGTGAATTAGATAGTGTAAACAACACCGGTGGCGACGCTATTGAAGGTGTTGACATTGAGTTGATACGACTTTCAGATGATAATTCAGAAGGACGTACTGAGACTAATTCAGAGGGCCGATTCACTATTTCGGCGGTGGCTAGAGAAGCGATGTTACTCAGGGTGAGAATGGATGGATATGTTACTATTGAGCG
>CAUZNH010000224.1:0-2822 GCA_963581345.1 Candidatus Thalassarchaeaceae archaeon
ATAACTTCCAATGTGTTACCCTGTTCCCCTGCGCACAATCTAGGTGTTGAAGTTGAGTTGTTTCATTGTTACCATCTCCACCCACCAGATCCATTGTGCCCATCTGGGTTGATGTGCTGTCACACCCTGAGCGGTCGGCCCAGTACACAGCACCATCAGGGGAAGAAGCGTAGGTCTCACCCCAGATCTGTCCGCCGTTGTAATCAATGGTACCGTCATTGGTTCCGTGGACGTTGACAATATTCGGATATCCGGTAAGATCGCAATCGCTGAAGTCTCCATATGTGGCGCCTGCGAAATTGATGATGGTGTGCAGTATATTCCCAGCATCACACGCCATCCTGTGCGACATGAAGCCGCCGTTCGAGTGGCCGATGAGCATCACCCGATTCTGGTCCGCCCCATGATCGGATATTGCAGTAGTAATGAGTGATGAGAGGTAACTCACGTCATCGATGTTCTGGTTGTAGAAATCGCAGCAAGCTGGGGTACCGTTCCAGAAGTAATAGCCGTCAGGGTTCTCAGTTCCGTACGGGGTTAGAAGCAGATGCCTGTTGTCATCGACACTGTTGACTCCTTGGAAATAGTCGTACACATACCCTGGATATTCGGAAAATCCATGCAAGGCAACGACTAGCGGTAGTGTTTCATTCACTCCTATATCTCCCGGGATCCTCAACTCCGCCAGCCTGTCTGAGGGGCCGATTGATACCACGGTTTGCCCGGATTGGCGCGCCTGTGTGTCTGTATCATGGTCCTCAATATCAAGTGCGTTGGGCGTAGAGAACGACAGTATGCTGAGCAGCATCAAAATGGGCAGCAGCACCTTCAGACGATGGGTTAGCATTGACACCGCCTGATGCTATGAAGGTGTCAATGTTCCGACAACTCGTGATTTCTATTTTAGAGCAGACCCTTGTGTGTCTGAACCTTGGATGCAATTTCACTGGGATTATTCTACGATTACATTTCCCGGTCTGACTTGCTTGAGATGAAGCCAGAAGTGCCAGATGACGAATGCACAGATAATGTGCCAAAGTGCATGCCACTGTAACAGGGATTCAGGAATGCAGGTAGTATCGCCTTTTTCTCCGAGCGAGCGCACACCAAATGCCAGTAGAAATAGCCCAGCCCCGAAAATAGTGTTGCGATTGATTCCAAATCCATTGCGCAGATGGGCGATTATCTCAAGAGAAACCCATATTGGTATCAGGATGTAGTAGAGATCAGTAACTCCGAATTTCTCAAGTGTTCCCATCGCCCATGTACAGATGACTGATGATGACCCCCATATCACTAGGTAACTGAGCCGGTTCAATCCAAATGCGCGAATCAGTGCATAAGAAAGCGGAATGAGAATCCAGGCCGCCATGGAAATTCGATCAAAATGTGCTCCAATAACCATCATTGACCCATGGGCATAGAATGCCCCCATCCCCACCATGATTGCACTTACCGCAAAGAGGAATGTTTCCAATGTATTCTCAGAAAATGGAGAGTCATTTCTTCTTTCATAGTTGGATGATGTCTGACTCCTTAGATTCACCATCCCGTGAAGAATAATCAGCCCAGGTACAACGATGGTCAAACTCGATAGTGCATTGGCGGGTTGGCGGATGTAGCCATCGCGATTGAGTTCACATGAGCCCGATATACTGTCAATTTTCTGATGACTTCGTTCATCAAATCCCATCTCAGCCATTACAATATAGCCTACTAACAACACCACGAAAAGAATAATTCCGTATGTAAGTGGGGTTGGCCCTCGACGCTCATTCACATGATAGGCAGAGGGTATACGGCTTTGATTTACACGGTATCATCCTTGTGCGTCTGAACCAGGATACTCTGTTTTATTCAACAGCACTACTCATTACTAGGTGAATAAACACCATCAGGAGCGTTTTGAGGCAACTTGTATTGTGCATCAGTTATCAGTGCGAACATCAGTGTATCCATGCTTTCCAACAAATCTTTTGAGCACGGTTCCCATTCATTTGCAATCCCATCACATGTTGCAGTGTCATTGAGAATACCCATGTTACTAACTTGAGCCCAGTACACATACTCTATCGCCATGCATTCGTAATCGCAAGTCTCGTCATCGTAGTGATACCATGCATCTTCTGGATAACTAGAGGGGTGTGTTATGAATTGTCCACCTCGTGCTTCATCCATCGCGTCGCTCAACAGGGAAGAATCAGGTCCGAATCCAAAAGCATCGGGGTAAATGTAGACATGACCACGGTGATTGATTGTGTGCATTATTTCCTCAATGGTTGCATCAGAACCCCAGTACCCCGGTTGGGTCGGGTCAACTTCATTAGAGAATAACACTGCACTGACTCCTTGACCATGATATCCTTGTTCAAAATCATTGTATCCAGGTGACCCATCATAATTGAACATTGGAATTATTGCATTTACCTCTTGAAGTCTGGTGAGTAATGTAGCATCATCGGCTACTCCATCCTCATCGTTGTCAAGTAGTTCGCCAAGAACTGAGGCCGCGTGTAGGACCTGCGCATCAGTGAGTCCTGACTCTGCATAAACTCCCAAACCAAAGACTTCGACATACTTAGTGAAGCAACGCATTCCAGAATCATTGGGCTTAGGGTTTTCTTTGATTTCAAAGAAAGAGGAATTAGATCCTGTTTCATCATTTGAATTCTGAGATTGGTCACAATTGGTGCTTCCACCCCCACCCCCTGAATTTCCACCCGTCCATCCAAGACCTCCTTCATCAATTTTGAATACTTCTCTCAAATTGAAAGTTTGTTGACCATATTCTTCAGCGTTCAAATCAACCCATTCTTGAGCAT
>CAUZNH010000225.1:0-2818 GCA_963581345.1 Candidatus Thalassarchaeaceae archaeon
ATCAGGTTGTCACTAATTCCTGCTGCTAATTTTGAAATGGTTGTTCCCGAGGCAGGGCAGATTATGTAAGCGTCAAATTTTGCTGAGCCTGAGGCTGACTTTGCCGCTAAATTATCGTTATTTTCTAACTCAGCACCATATTGTGTAGCAAGTTGTTGAGGAGTAATTCCACATTCAAGGTCGAGATTGATTGCGCCTTCACGGCTAATGATGAGATTGATGTTCCAGCCAGATTGAGTCAATGTCTCAAGTAGGCGAGCACCGTAGCGGGCCCCACTAGCACCGCTGATGGCTACAACTGCTGAAGGCATTGTCCCTCCCAGCACCTTATCTCACTTCAACTCTTGTAAACAGGCATCAAATGCTTCCATAGCTGCTACGAATGCTTTTGGTTCTCCTCCCCAAGCGATTCTTACCATGTTTGAAAGTTTAGATGAGAACATCAATGCAGGTGTGGCGAGCACTCCATGCTTTGAGCAGATATCTTCAATGAATCGCTGGCAATCGACGTCTGCAGGAAGCGGAATACATCCAAAGATTCCAGTTGGCGGAGGGCTCCATTCAATCCCATTCGCTGTTAATACTTCAATGAGGTGCGGTAGATTCTCCTCCCTTCTCCTTTTTATCAATTCTAGTGGTTCTTCAAGATAAGGCCACGCCATTTCCGCAAGGCGAAGTGACGGAGTAGCCAACATCCCTTGCATATTATTCATCACCCGCCGTGCATTTGTAGCGGTTTTTTCTGAGCCAATAATCCAACCAATGCGTAGAGGACCTAATCCGTAGCATTTGGTTAGTGAATTTACCGACACGCAGTGCGCACCATATTTGTGCATGGGGCGATAGTGGGATGTACCCATTGTTGTATCAAGGTAAACTTCATCTGAAATCAATCCTACATCATTTTCTCTACATATGTCAGACAACCATTGTTGATCGTCTTCCTCCATCATCCACCCCGTAGGATTCTGGACAGGGGTCGTTATTACTGCACACACATCATCAATGATGGATTGTAAAGACTCTCGGTCTATTCTCCATGAACCGCAATCCTCGGAATTTTTTGGGCCTCTCCAAAATGGTAATACCTCACAACCAAGAGCCCTTGGGAATTGGGATACTGGTGCGTAAGATGGGATTTCGACAGCGACTTTGCGAGGCTTCTCTGGATTCATAATTGATAGCAGTGCAAAGAGTAGAGACTGGCTAACACCATGCCCGCCTGCAACTTGAGTGGGGAGAACTCCCTCTCTTTCTGCCACCCACACACGCGGATCAAGAGGTTCTGTTGTGAATGGATTGGTGAGGTTTTCAGGCATTACCCCTCCAGTGAGTTTCTGCCAGTCCCATGGGAAATGGAAACCTGATTGTGTTAAATCATGGCTCACGCCTGCTTGTAATCGTGGTACATACCACTCAAGATAGTCAATTGCTGGGAAATCACCGCCGCCAGAAGCTTTACCGAGATTTGGTGATAGTGGGTGGTCTTCCATTACATCGTGGAATATGCCTCAGAACATGAAACCTCGCACTCAATTTATGCATTATATGTGACAGCAGTTTTGTGATTGCAGTTCAACGTGAACGCAATTTTGACAGTAGTCTGAGTAGTTCAAGGTAAAGCCAGACCAGTGTGATCATCAATCCAAATGCTGCATACCACTCAAGGTGCTTTGGGGCACCTTGTTCAACCCCCTTCTCAATGAAATCAAAATCCATTACGAAGGTCAAGGCTGCAATTATGATTACAACAAGTGAAAATCCAATTCCGATTAAGCCATTTCCGTGAATGTATGGGATCTGGTAAGGGGTTGCAATTGCTAAAATGAATGATACCATGTAAATCATGAAAACTGCGCCCATTGCTGATGCAATTCCAATTCGAAAGTTCTCTGTTGGCTTGATTAGGCGGGCGCGATAGATTACTAGCATTACAATGAAAAGCCCAAACGTGAGGGAAATAGCAGTCAATATGATACCTTCATATGAGGTTTCATAAATTCCTGAAACAGGACCAAGAAATAGTCCTTCAAAAGCCGCGAAAATTGGGCCAATATAGACTGCATATTCCTTATTGATGAAGCGCATGGAAATTGCTGCAACCAAAGAACCGATTATCCCAACGAAGAATAGAATACCCCCTAGTCCAGGATTATTTAGAAAAGTGGTCCAAGATATTGCAGCTGTTACCACACAGATTCCAAGCAATAACATGGTCTTATTGGCTACTCCCTCAAGAGTCATTCTAGATTCAGTTGTGCCAAACCCAAATGAATCGTTATTCAGATAGGGGTTACTTGAGCGCATCATGGTGCTTCGTTACCGCCTATCGTTCTCAAACCTTCGCATGTTAATTAGGCCATGACGGGTTATTAGATTGGCATGAGAACTTAGCAACAGTCCGGTTGAAACTAGTTTGTGCAGTTCCCATCAACATCGCTTCTATTATTTCACGAGTAAGTCCTCGCTTACCTAGAGCATTGAGTGAGGTTGTGGTGCCAGTGGGAAGTCCACATCCAGCTAATCCTTCTACCCTACCATCAGGCGTATTGTAATTGATTGTTAGACCATGGCGACTGACCCACTTTAGGAAATTTAAGCCTACACTAGAAAATTTGGACCCATCCTTCCAAACCCCCTGCATTCGCGCGTCTCTCACACCAACTACGCCCAACGGTCGTAATGTATTGATTATCCAATCTTCAAGCAACTTGATTATTGCTGCGACATTCTTTTCACCATCTAAATCCCAAAGGAAAATAGGGTATGCTACTATTTGCCCAGGCCCGTGCCAAGTGATCCCACCACCTCGGTCTAT
>CAUZNH010000226.1:0-2817 GCA_963581345.1 Candidatus Thalassarchaeaceae archaeon
TTGGAATTCAACGGTCTGAACGGTGCCACCCTTCAGGAAGTAGTAGTGGGTCACCAATATCATCAGCAGCAATTCTAGCCACTAATTCTTCTCGCAACTGCTCGATTCCGTAGCCTTCAGTTGCTGAAATACATAGATGACCAGATACTGGATTAACTCCAGTGTCAATTTTCAGTAAGTCTGCCTTACCATCAACAACGATGAGTGGAGTCTGTGGTAACAAGGCCGCAACTTCAGCCAACAAATTTTCTTGGGATTCCATAGATGTACCACCATGTTCGGCTGGGTCAAGTAAGAATAATACAATTGAGCCTATATTTTCTAAGGCAACAATTGCTTGCATCTCAATGTTATTTCTGTCTTCCATTGGTCTGTCAAGCAGACCAGGTGTGTCAACCATTTGGTAAACACGCCGGCGATGTTCAAAATGACCAACATGTAACTGCTTAGTAGTGAATGGATACGCTGCTACTTCTGGTTCATTACTTGATAAAACACCAATCAGAGCTGACTTACCTACATTGGGGGAACCCGCAACAACAATGCAGGGTTCAGATGTGTCAATTGATGGTAATTCTCGCAACTGGTCTCTTGCTCGGTTCAACCACAACAGAGAAGGATTCACTTGGTCAATTACTGAGGATATTCTGCCATAGGCCTCACGCCTGCGGACATGCATACCATCAATATTCATCATTCTCTGAATTTGTTGTTCATACTTCTTGGCAAGTGACATGGTTTGGTTCGCAGCCCATTGTAAGTTTGAGAGATGATGGCGAAAAGCATCACAACCAACTGAAGCATCTATGAGTGAGCGATCAAATTCGGACTGTTTGTCTAGTGATGGCCATTTTGCCACATAGCCTTTCAGTGTAGCATCCAAAATGTCGCTAGCTGATTGGATCATGCGAATCATTTGCTTCCGTGTGCGGAATAATCTATCAGTATCTTCAACTGAATCCTTGGCTTTAGTGGCTCGCCTGTAGGCCTTGTCAAGTATCTCATCAGCGAGCAACACAGTAGGCAATTTCTTCCAGATAATGGCAGGCATTGTACTCACTCCGCTGTTCGCGGCTCGCCCATCCCTCTTCAATGCAAAGGTTTGGTTTTTCCATAATAATCCTTCATTTGGATTAATTTGTATCCTACATTCAAGGGGTTCTCTTTTCAAGGGTTGGGTTACTCACGGTGTTAGAGGCGAGCGAGTTGGTAGCGAAGAAACAGAATCGGAGCAAGAAAAATGACCTACCTGATTGGGCAGTTACATTATGGGACGATCTTGGAAAACCTGACTTTTCTGAATTCCAAGATATTCGTAATGGTCCTCTCCTTGAACGAAGAACTGGCCTTAGAAGAGATGACCTTGTTGAAATCTTAATCGATGCCAGAGCATTGCCTTCAGACATGGACCCATGGATGCGTGGCCGCTTAATGGGCACTAATAAATTGACCATCGAACTCCTCACTGCTGACAAAAATTACCATTACATATCGAGGGATGTTATTGTTGATGTCTGCCTAGTGGCTCATATGAGGGCGGCTTACATTGACGACCGTGACCTGTTGAACTATGAACGAGAGGATATGAAGCGCCGAAACTCATTACACGAAGAAGTTGAAAAGGATTCCACTGGGGCTGATGACAGCCACGTCTGGGGTTGATTCGGTGAAAATGCATCAGGATTGGGAATTAATTGATAATCATCATTACGAACGGGTTTGGAAATTCACAGACTTTGTTAGTGCTCTAGATTTTGTCAACAAAGCTGGTGCCCTTTGTGAAGAGTTGGATCATCACGCTGAATTTGTACTAAATTGGGGCAGTGTCCTTGTCAGAACTTGGAGCCATGATATTGATGGTATTTCTGAGCGCGATCATGTTCTAATTCAGGCTCTAGATATTCTGGTGGGGTGAAATCATGGTGACCAAATTTCGGCATCACATGTTCATTTGCGCCAATGAAAGGCCTGATGATGCGGTGCGAGAATGCTGTGCTGCAAAGGGAAGTTTAGAATTGATGAAGAAAATCAAAAACGCTGCGAAATCTGAAGGAATCTCAAATATACGCGTACAAAAATCTGGGTGTCTGAGTAATTGTGAGAATGGAATTTCATGTGTAGTTTATCCTGAAGGTGTATGGTATACACTCACGGGCGAAGAAAACATCTCCGACCTCATTGAGCATTTACGAACAGGAACTGTAGCCAACCATCTATTGATGCACCCAGAGGCCTGATTATGCAACGTGTAGTCTATACTCAAAGAGGTGGTTTAGAAGTTATTCAAATCGTTGATGAAGATAATCCAATCCCTGCCACCGGCGAAGTTGTGGTTGAAGTACACCGAGCAGGAATAAACTTCGCCGACCTTATGATGCGCCAAGGTTTGTACCAACCAACCCCTCCATTCCCGTTCACGCCTGGTTACGAAGTCTCAGGAACTATCTCAGCCCTTGGCGAAGGGGTGGAGAACTTCACTATCGGCGAGCGAGTTCTAGCACTATGTGGGATGGGTGGTTACTCACAGCAAGTTACAGTCCCAGCAGATAGAGTGTTCAAATTACCTGATGAAGTAGGTTTTGACACAGCAGCAGCACTACCAGTCACTTACTTGACTACATACCACATGCTGAAGTATTTAGGGAATTTTCAACCAAATGATACAATCCTAATTCACCATGCCGCTGGAGGAGTTGGGACCGCAACTGCACAAATCGGAAAAGCACTTGGTGCAGGTATCATCATCGGCACTGCATCTACTGCAAAATCTGACTTTGTTAACGAACTTGGTATGAGGTATATTGATCGAGAAGCTGA
>CAUZNH010000227.1:0-2808 GCA_963581345.1 Candidatus Thalassarchaeaceae archaeon
TTCCAGTCCACATAAAAGGAGATGCGAACCTCTCATTACCAAATGGGACTTCACTGATAAGAGCGCGGGTTACTTTACCAGGTGCTGGGTTTGATGGCAATAACGACATGTACGAAGAAAACCGCGTATACATTAAGTTGATGCGCTGGCATGATGATGATGGAGATGGAAAATGGTGGGATGACACCAACAATAATTCTCTAGTCGATTCAGGGGAAATGGAGGGTGGTAGTGAATACTCCATGGTGACCTCTCATTCATACGCCAGTGGCCAAGCTGAGGTGCGGCTTGGATTGCCGTTAGAACGTGAGGGTGATGGGATTCTACTCGGTGTATATCGGGAAAATATTCGAACTAATGTGATTGATCCACTGGCAATTGAAATTGATTGGTCTGCTTTTGGTCACTCTGAAAATTCATCTTGGTTATCACCTTGTGCAGGTAATTCTACAATTCCTGCGAATGGGACCCTTCACGTTAATTGTCGTGTTGAAGTTCCACCGAATGCTCTACCACAGTTGCGTCAAGAACAGGTGAGATTCCAGTTTGAGTCAAATAATTCATCTTATGATTGGGCTTTACCAGTAATTGTTAATGTTGCGTCAAATGGCCCAATTAATTTAGTTCCAAAGCCGATTGATGGAAATATGAGCAATCAAACACTATACAGTGAAACTTGGTTACAAGGTGCTCAGAGATGGGGTTGGCGTTCAGAATCAGGTGACTGGAAATTCCTAACTTTTGATTGGCCTCACAACCTCTCAGGTAATGGTGCTATAGTGATAGATGTTGATTGGCCAGATAATATTTACACAGATGTTGATGTAATTTGGATGTCTGAAAATGGTCATCCATATTCTTTGGAAGACCCTGTTGCTTATGGCCAATACAACTTAGTTCCCGAAGTTTCATCTGAAAATATGGATATTGGCTCAGGTAAATATCAATGGCAGACTTCAACAGGAGGTAGCCATGAAATTTTGGTAGCTGATGCAACACCCGGAATGAAACAGATGATGCTTCATTCAATACGCCATGGTGTAAATACTAATGATAATCCGCTGAATATTAGTGTTGGTCTAGTCAATGCAATTAATGGCTCATTTTCCAAGGTAGTGAATGATTGGGCAGATGCTGCGGGGGATGAAGTCATCACAATTGGGGCAACTTTGCCTCTAAATGTTTCATCAATTGAAGGGTTTGGGTGGACTCGTCCAGTACTACTACCATCTGAAACGGCAACACAAGATACAGTAGGAAGCTGGTCTTCATCTGGATATTCACATCAAATAGAAGTCCAAGATGCCGAATTATTAAAGGTTGAAATAGACTCCATATCCCCTCGAACAGATTTAGACTTAGCACTTTATCGTGATAAAAATAATAATGGAATAATTGATTTTGGTAGTGAACAGATTCAAACTAGTGGCAACTGGAATTCTGATGAAGAGATTCTCATTGAATCACCTACTTCAGGGACTTGGTGGGCAGTTGTCCATGGCTTTGATGTACCAAATGGCACTGCTTCATTCTGGTTAAGGGAAACAGTAGTTGCGGGAGATTCTCTATCTGTTGGAAATATTACAACACTCAATACTTCGCAAATTAATTCTAGATTTCCAAACGGCAGCAGTTCTCTTGGTGGAATGACTCCAGTAAGTGCTTTTGATGTGAATATCAGTTATGAGATGCCTGAGATGCCGGGTAATTGGCAAGGGTTCTTGGTCGTCAATCTCGCTTCGGGAGGGTCTATTCGCCTAAGTTATGATTATCAATTGGAAGAATTGGTGCCGATTTTAGATTTCTTAACCCCTGTGAACCTGACAAGGACAAATCAATCTATTCCTGTCACTCTTGAGGCACATGATTTTGGTGGGGGATTCAATCTATCTTCCTTAACCGTTGATACTCAACCATTAGTGGATTGGGCCAATGAATCATTTACACTAGAGGCAATCTCTGAGAGAGGCGGAGTCTCTACTGATTACGCAGATTCGTGGTCACATTGGAATAATGCAAACAATGAGTCTCTAGGTTCTCATTTCCATGAATCCGGTGGTTTTGTGACTTTAGAGGTTGATGAACCCACATCAATTGCCGAAGGCACAGATCCCTTAGCACCAGATTGGGTCGTCAGTACGTCTAATAATTCTAGCAAAAATAGGTACTTAACTACTGATAGTGATAATGGTTGGATTGCACAGTATCCCGATTCAGGCCCCCGCATGGATTACTCTATAGATTTCCCAACAAATGGTACTTACTATATTTGGCTAAGAATGAATGCAGTAGACGTGTATGGTCATGCAGTGCATATTGGAATTGACCAGACTGCAATCACAAGTACGCCAGTAGGTCTGTACACCAGTAATTATGGTACTTGGGAATGGTCGAATATGGCACTAGATCAGAGTCAATCTAGTCCGGTACAGTTTCAAGTTACCACTCCAGGCAGGCATACTATCAATATCTGGGCATCTGAAGATGGGGTAGCGATTGATCAGTTATTGATTACAGATTCATGGAGTTTTGTCCCAACAGGTATTGAAACCTCGAAATCACCTTATGTTGACCTAACACTGCGTTCAGCTTGGCTAAACCTCTCTCTACCTGCAGACAATGGCTGGAGAACTTACTCAGCAGAAGTTATCGATGTTGCTGGTCGAGAAAATAGTTCAACTTTGATGGTTGAGTTTGATGATTTGGCACCCCCGATTATTATTTCTGGTTGGGAATTCTTGTCTAATAATTCCAACATGCCAATTCTAGTACAAACTGATGTGGGTGCCGAATTGTGGTTAAATAATA
>CAUZNH010000228.1:0-2805 GCA_963581345.1 Candidatus Thalassarchaeaceae archaeon
TTATTACCCCATGAAAATGATACATCAGGAGATATTGGCGACTTCAGCGGCCGCCTTGTTTGGGAAGAATCACGAATTCAATTATGTCTTGACCACGGCCAAGTAACAAACGCCATCAACCCAACCGGAGATTTTGGAGGCCCTGCGGATTATCCACTTTCAACTCTTGTAAGAGACCCTAATGCTTACCGTAACCAAACTCTGAATCTAGTCGGTTGGATAGACGGTTCAATCTCACCGGATTACAACAAAGGTTACTTGGCTGATGGGCCAGATTATTTTTCTCGCTCTACTAAGATGCGAATAATAATTGAAGGAGTACGTGATGAATGGATCGAAACAGGAACAAAAGTCAATGTTACAGCGACATTAATCTGGGATACAGTGGATGCTAGATTACTTCTCCAAGTACACAGCATCTCAATTTGGGCGAACGAACCGATTCCAATAACTACGCTTGCTTGGACCGATGGATACGACCAATGGCAATGGGACATCAATACACTTGTCAAAATCAACGGTGTCGTAAGCGAAGAGAACGGCACCCTCTGGATTAACCGAGAAGGTACTCAATTGGGAGAACGTCTTTGCCTACTCGGTGATGGGACTGAGCAGGCCACACAAGATGCGAGTGGCGCTACCCCTATATTTTGGAAAGGGAGATTGTCAACTCAAGAAAGTGTGATTGAACGTGAAGTACAACTATGTCTTGACCGACGCTAAGTGAGGTGATTTGAATGGAAATTTGGATGGCAGAGTGGCTATGGCTATTAGGATCATTTTTCATTGGTATATTCCTTGGCTGTATGACTGGATTAATTCCGGGATTTCACGTCAACAATGTCGCACTTATTGCTCTCAGTCTTACTCCTTTGGCAATTGGTCTAGGAATCCCTCTTTCTGCCGTTGCAGCCATCATCGTAGCAATGGGAACTGTTCACACATTCTTAAATTACATTCCTAGCGCTCTTGTTGGGGCGCCCGACGGAGATACGGCACTTGCTCTGCTTCCGGGACATAGAATGTTACTTGCAGGTAATGCAACCCAAGGGGTTGCCTACTCTGCTCGCGGTTCACAACTTGGATTGTTGTTGTCAATTCCGTTATTGCTATTCGCTCGATTCCTTTTTGGTGAAAATCCCGGACTAGGATTTTATGAGGATAGTCGTGAAATATTACCATACTTATTATTGGCCATTTCGATGTTTCTGATCTTAACTGAAACTACTAGAATCCCGTGGCCTCTTTGGATGCAAGCCATGAGTAAACGCTGGAAAATTAAATTATCCGGAAGAGAATTTGATTTCAGTTTCACAGATAATTCCAACATTGCTGGAATGATAGTTGCAACCGCCTTTTTCCTGCTCAGTGGATTTTATGGCTGGGCTGTTTTTGAGTTGCCTGGCCGCTCACCGGTTGGGATGCCAAATGCTACTATGCTAATGCCGGGGCTTGCTGGGCTGTTTGGTATAGCCAACTTGCTTGATATATATGTCACAACTTCTGAAATGCCAGCACAAGGGGATGACTGGGAATTACCACCAGTAAAACCTCTCCTCATCCCTTGTTTCTTATCATCAATATGTGCTGCAGTAATGGCAATTTTACCTGGGATGACTGCGGCTCAAGCGACTGTTGTTGTAATGACTGTTCGTAATTTCATTGGCAAATTGAAAGACCCAGATTACATCCCAGCTGACTTTGAATTTGGCCCCGGTCAAGCAAACCATCCTGCGATGCAGGCTATTGCAAAACGCCGCGAAGCAGAGGCTGCAGCAGGGGGCGGAATTGTTGCAGAAATACCTGATGACGGTTCATCACCAAAAGCAGCGATAATTGACCCAGAACAACGGGACTTATTGAATGATGAATCGGCAGCCATGATGGTTGGCGGAGCACCATTATCGGAAAAAGATTTAGCAATACTTCAGTCGGCTAGAGAAGAGCGAGAAATATCCCCGGACCTAGACCTTGAAGCACAATCAACTCAACAAGATTTGGAAGTAATTGCCATCCTATCTGCAACCAATACCGCTGTTACTGTGATGGTTCTTGCTTTCCTATACTTAGTTGGCAGGCCACGTTCTGGAGCCGCTCTTGCACTAAATATGATGTATCCAATAGATCCTTGGACAGCAATTGAACCACCTCCCGATTTCATTAGATTGCTAGCGGTGACAGTAGCATCAGGCCTAATCGCTGTACCACTTATGATTAAAGTTGGAAAAGGGATGTTGAAATTGCATGAACTAATTCCACTCCGTTCTCTAGTAATGGGCGTGATTATTTTCGTTACGATTCTAGTTTGGCTATCAACAGGCTGGATTGGAATAGGGGTTCTAATCACTGGTACGATTCTTGGATTGATGCCACCGAGAATTGGAATACGGCGAAGCCATGGAATGGGTATCATTCTTGTCCCAATTATGATTTACACATTTGCTGCTAAGGTTGATTCTTTCGGATTCACATGATATTGACTCGCCCTAAGGGCGAGGTAAATCCTAATGGTAGAGACACCTAGCCCAGTGATAGCCCAAAGGGTGTGTGACCAATGATGAAACTAAAAATGACAATATGCTCAATTCTGCTACTAATGCTTCTTAGTCCACAAGCAGTGATGCTTGAGAATTCATTTGAGCCCGAAATGGCTGGAGCCAAAAGTACCGGATGTACAGGAGCGGTATGTCTCAACGAACTATTCGTTAATGCAGTAGGTCAACAAGAAACCGGCGCAGTAGGGCCTTCAGACTGGTCTACTGGTGAATGGGTTGAACTTCACAACAATGGAGGATCAGATGTGGA
>CAUZNH010000229.1:0-2795 GCA_963581345.1 Candidatus Thalassarchaeaceae archaeon
TCGCTATGCTCAATGGACTGCTTACCTCCATTGGTCTTGAGACCATCATTTTAGCGAAGCAGATGTCGCTCAAAGAAGCGTTTCAAGTGGCAATTGGAATGTCACTCATCTCCATGCTCGCAATGGAGGCGGCGATGAATATAGTCGACCTCGTGATGACTGGTGGAGCGATGTTGACTTGGTGGGTCATACCCATTATGCTGTTTGTGGGATTCATCACACCATGGCCATACAACTACTGGCGCTTGAAGAAATTCGGAAAGGCATGTCATTAGAAATTTACTCAGTGGGAATGAATCTAATTTTTAAATGCCAAAACAATGGTTTCAGTCGTTGGTGTTATTGACTTGTAAGGGGGGCGAAGATACAAGATGGCTAGCTTTGAGATGAGTGACGACGAATTTGTCGCCCAAAGTCGCAGGCGGGGAAGGAAGATAGCGGCCCTGCTAATTCTACTCTCAATCGCTTGTTATTCCATGGCAACAATGCTGCTAGATGCAAGGCGAGAAATCGCGATAAAATTTGCTTGGTCATCGGTTGGATTTGCAGTTGCGGCTCTATCTGTACTCCTTATTGTGATGCCAATTCATAATTTGATACGGCAAAAAAAGCAAAATAAATGATTTATGAGATATTTGATGACTCAGAGAATACCGAAGTTTTGAATGACTGACAACCTCAGCGGGTAATGATATGGGATTAGTAGTAGCCCTACTCCAACTCAACCCGACGGTTGGTGATTTAGTAGGAAACGCTGCCGAAGTAGAGCGTGCAGTCGCTCTTGCTGCCGCAAACGGAGCTGATTTAGCAATCACCAGCGAATTGGTGATTTCGGGATATCCGCCTAGAGACCTTCTGCTCGACCCTGAATTTATTCAGCGATGCGCTGATGTAACTGCTGCAATTGAAACTACAATCCCGCTAATTGTCGGTACACCTCTGCCACCAACTTCTGACCGCCACCTACCGGGCAATGGTTCGATGAGAATAGTCCCTGGCAGGAAAGCCAAGGTGGCGACCCGCAAACAACTGTTACCTACTTACGACGTCTTTGATGAATTGAGATACTTTGAGCCTGACAAGGCTCCTGGAATCCTGAGACTCTCAGAAAATCTCTCAATTGGTGTGACAATCTGTGAGGACGCGTGGCAACATGCCGGTGAAGTCCCCGCTGATTACGATGCTGACCCTATTGAGCAATTAGCCGCTTGGCAACATCAGGGAGAACCTCTTGCATTGTCAGTAAATCTCTCTTCTTCACCCTATCATCTGCACAAGGAAGGAACCCGTGGAGATGTAGTGCGCGCCGCTGCTAAAACACTTGGACACCCTTTCCTTCTGTGTAACCAAATCGGTGGGAATGACGACTTGCTATTCGATGGACGGTCTTTGGCCGCATGGCCAGATGGTCGTATGATTCAAGCCCCATCTTGGTGCGCTGGCGTGTTACTCGTTGACGTTGAAGATGGTGATGGTGAATCCGCACAATGGCTTTCTTGGCCTGATGGTAAATGTTGTACTGAATGCAATTGTAAAGTAGAGTGTGTAGCGGCTGAAAGTGAACCTACAGTGCCTGAATCCGGTATTGATTTGCTATCTGCTATAACTACTGGACTAGGTGATTATTGTCGCAAATCTGGTATCAAAAAATTGGTACTTGGAATGAGCGGCGGCTTAGATTCATCTGTATGCGCCGCCATTGCTGTTAGAGCAGTTGGTGCCGAAAATGTACTCGGTTTATCGATGCCATCTCGCTACTCAAGTGAGCATTCAATCGCTGATGCAGAAGCAACTGCAAAAGCACTTGGGATTGAGTTGCACTCCCACTCAATTAGTGCACTCCATCAAGCAGCAGAGGCTGAACTCAACAATGAGTTATTGGATGGAAACCCAGTTGCTCGCGAAAATATTCAGACTCGCCTGCGAGGAATGATGGTGATGGCAGCAGCAAACTCTCGTGGTGCTATGGCGATTACAACCGGAAATAAATCTGAGTTGGCAATGGGATATTGCACCCTATACGGTGACATGGTTGGCGGATATGCACCCATTGGTGACCTCTACAAATCAGAAGTTTACGATGTAGCACGCGCCCTGAATAGTGAAGCAAAACAGTTCGGACAAACTCCTCCAATTACCGAAAGCACGCTGACAAAACCTCCGTCGGCAGAACTAGCACCAGACCAGATCGACCAAGACACACTGCCACCATACGAAACTCTTGACGCAATTTTACATGCCCACATTGAGGATGGTGCCTCTAGTTCAACATTGATTGCAAGCGGCTTTGATGAAAACCTTGTGAAATGGATTCTTGAGAGACTGCATGCCAATGAACACAAGCGCTGGCAGATGGCTCCAGCACCTAGAGTTTCTAATCGAGCATTTGGCCAAGGTTGGCGTCAACCTTTAGCGGCCAAAAAGTGATGTCGGATTAGTTCTAATCGCAGCGAGATATTACTTTGAGGCTGACTGACCCATTTTCAAGTGACAGTTCAACCTCATCGCCATTGTTTACTGCCAAACATGGGTCCTTATCAAAGCCGTATGAATATGGTACATTCAACAATGATGCGGCCGGCAAAGTCAGCGGACAAACATCGCGATTTACTATTGCTTTGGGCCCTTTACCGGTGTAAATTAGGCCCATCAAAACGAATGGTGCGACGGTCGAGCCTGAACCCTTCGGATAAATCAGAATTGTATCTTCCAAAGCAACTCCATCCAACGGATGGCCTGGCTCTTCAATGACTCCTGTATCACGATTTACATATCCTAAATAGGTGATTGGTACG
>CAUZNH010000230.1:0-2793 GCA_963581345.1 Candidatus Thalassarchaeaceae archaeon
ATTGAGATTCTATGACTCTTTTCTTGAAGGCTTTTACTGCATCGGTTGAGTTATCGTCGGGTCGGTCTGAAAAAGGCGGTGGTACTGATTTTGAAGCCAGGCCACTTGGCATTTGAATATCTACTGTTATTTTACCATCAGGGCCGGCCCTCTCTTGTAATCGAGCAAGTGCGTAAATCTGTTCGGTTGTCAGTACTGCGCCGCTATTTGTAAGCCCCTCCATCTGCAAATTTAGCTGTCTGCCGTCAGATGTTTTTAGAGTTACATTGGATGAATTGACTGGATGTTTTTTCCTCAATAGAAAGAGGACAATAGATGCTGGAAGTAAGCAGGCTGAAACTACTAATGAGAAACAAGAAGAAAGAACTGCTGGTTGAGTAAATGCTTCTTCACTAACCTTCTGTTGGTCTACTAAGTATATTGTTTGATTAGATAGGGAAATAAATTCCATTGTAGTGGCTTCAGATGGTTGTATCCAACCCATTGCTGAAAATGTGATATCCCCTTCACCTTCCATTTCCCCAACTCCAGAAAAAATTGACGGTTCTCGTAATTCAACTTCTTCTCCATCTTGAAGAATCGTAATTGAACCATCTATCCCACTAGATTCTGTAGTATTTTGAAATAATGAGTAAATACGTAATCCCGTTAGGTTGACTTCTACGGTTGCGCCGGGTTCAATTACCGCATCGTTGAAATCTTCGGGAATAAGGCCCTCACTGATTGAAGGCAAGGTGTAACCTAAACCTACTGCTCCAAGGATAAAAGCGATGATTCCAGCAATTAAAAGTCGCTTCGGCCAAAGCGAATGTGTTTGCCCTAAGTCCTCGCTCATGAATTATCCCACACGCTTGATGTTTGAAAGGGGAGCGGTACAATATAATACTCTATTCAGCCTGAAAACTAGAATTAAAATCATCGCATATGGCACTCTTCCCCACTCGTATGAAGAGTGGGAAAGAGGCTGTAGTATTGTTCAATCAGTACATTTCATCTGTGGATAACAAACTACTCTGCTCTGCGACCTTCGCAAGAGCTTCTTTACGGCGGCCGTGCATTACTAATCCAGCCACTGCAAGTAATGACAGTGTTAGCAGAATAATAATTCCCGGCACACCCCACACACCAAGTGTTTCAGTTGCTTGGTCAATCCATCCATTGCTAGACTTCAAACCACCCTCCAACTCGAAGATATTGTCACGCTCATCAGACTCAACTATCATGTGGTCTGGGTCAATCACTAAGATGATATCGTGATTTCCAGCCTTGACTGGATAAAGAAGAACAATCACCGCAGGATCGTTTCGATCTGCAGCATCGGGGGGCATAAGCGCACCGATGACTTGTCTGTAAGCGACATTCTCCTCATCACATCCATTCTTACGCACATCCTCTTTAGATTGGTCTTGACAGACAATAACATGAATATCAGTAGCATGTACATTACCATCATTGATGATTTGTACCTCAATTGGTAACATATCTCCAACGTCTGCAGACTTTATACCTGCAGATACATCCAAAAATAGTAGGTTTGGTGCTCGCAAACGAATGGTGACAATTAATTCGTTAGTATCCAATAGTTCGCCTTCCCATGACTCACTATCATCGGTATCACCATCTTGCATCATATTACCAAAGAAAGAACGGACTTTCAGACCAAGTTCCTGATTACCTAATGCTGCCTCAGTACTGATGTTAACAAGAGCAACTACCGGGATTGTAGTATAAGATGCCATTTCAGGTAGAATCCAAGTTCCATCTGCATGACGTACACACTCGTTTGCAGGAGATTCTTCCCCTACCCCAAGCTGGCGGCAAGGGATTTCAAACTGGCCATCCATTATCGCCCATGAAACCTGCCACTTCTCCAAGTGATTCATACCTGGGCGCTCATTCCAAACACCAGAAGATAGGTCAATGGTGTGGTTGTGTAGAGTTGCTCTATCAGGGACATTTCCATTGTTAGTAATATTTAGATTGAATCTCACTGTTCGACCTGGTGCTGTTGTTTTAACATCTGACTCAACAAATGGATCTAACAATAATTGCATATCATGGAATTCGTTAACTGTAATTGACAGTGTAATAGAATCTCGCAAGCGGGTTGGCCTACCAGCTGAATCTGGATATGATTCTTCGCTGAATACATCTAGAACTACTTCATAAGCACCTGCTGTCACCATCAATGGCACATCAACTGTTACTGTGATGTTCTCAGAGTCTCCACGTTGTAACTCTGAAAGAATACCTCTTGGGACATCTACATCCCACAAAACCTCAACACCAGATGTTAGGTCGGTCACACGTGCAACACGCACATCATAACGGTCTGCACCATTTCCACTGTTAGTAGTGATGATAGGTATCTCAAGTTCATCTGATGGGTCAACTGTATACTCGTATGGTGGTGCTAAATCAACCACTGACGATTCTAAATCATAAACATGAATTACATTCGTTGACAAAATTACTGAGTCTGACACTCGGCTTGCACCAACCAAGTGCGCCTTGATGGTCAATGCTGGGCCAAGCCCGGCATTTGCATTATCAGGGGCACATACAACTGCTGTCACAGTATATGGATAATCGATGGTACCCCAATGTCTAGGTTCATTCAACCCCATTGAATTACCACCGGGTGCATTCGCGAAGTCAACAGTAAGAGCCCAATTATCTTCTCTCCAAACATGTTCTGGGATTTCGTCTGGTCTTGAGACTGGTGCACCGGGTGTTGTGAAAACAATCCACCCTGGTTGGAAGTGTTTGATGACATCAATGTCATAACTTGCA
>CAUZNH010000231.1:0-2784 GCA_963581345.1 Candidatus Thalassarchaeaceae archaeon
TGGGACCTTTTCAGTGACAACCTCGACCTTCGCCATGTCCTCTGAACATGCTGGCATTTCGCTCAAGAATTGTCCATCTAAGTCATACCCAACTACAATTTCTAATTCGTCTAGCCCACCTAAAACATCGAGTTTTGTCAGGGTAAGTTGGGTGAATCCATTCAGTCTCTGCGCGTGCCTGAGAACCACTAAGTCAAGCCATCCACATCGCCTTGGTCGTCCGGTCGTAGTGCCAAATTCGTGCCCCATTTCCCCCATGTAAGCGCCCACGTCATCAAACAACTCACCAGGGAATGGGCCATGCCCAACTCTAGTTGTGTACGCTTTTACCACACCGTAAACTTCGCCGATGTGGCCGGGGTGGATTCCAACGCCGTGGGTTGCATTAGCGCGGCTTGTTACTGATGATGTGACAAATGGATAAGTGCCATAATCAATGTCAAGTAGACAACCTTGAGCGCCTTCAAGCAGAACATTTTCGCCTTGGCGAAGAGCCAAGTCAAGCATCAATCCGGTCGGTTTGATTGCGTTTCCGAATCTTGCTGCAACCCAATCAAGAGATTCTTTCAGGGATGAAGGTGAAATTGAGGCTGAAACACCCTGTGCTGACAGTTGGGTGGTCATTCTAGCTGCGTTTTCTTGTAGCCACTCGTCATCTGTGCGGCGATGTTCAATATCACAGAATCGCACACCAACTCGCTCAATTTTATCTCGGTACGTAGGTCCGATACCTCTACCAGTTGTTCCAATCTTGACATCTGCGCCATCGTAAAGGCGGTGGAAAGGTAGGTTTACATGAGCTCTCTCAGAGATCCAGAGGCGTTTTCCTTCGGGAGATTCTCCTGATGATTCCTTCCACTTGTCAAGTTCCTCTTCCAAAACCCATGGGTCAATGACCATACCCGCTCCGAGTACTAATTGACAGTCTGGATTGGTTAGGCCAGATGGTAGTTGGTGGAGTTTGAGAACTTGGTCACCTAGGACAATAGTGTGCCCAGCATTGTTTCCCCCTTGAAATCTAGCAACCCAGTTTGAATCTTGAGCAAGTTGGTCCACTAACTTGCCTTTTCCCTCGTCACCCCATTGTGCACCGAGCACTACTGATGCAGGCATCGGTGTGAACCGGAGCGCGAGAGCCTCATGAACTTGCCCACAATGAAATATATGAAAAGTGAGTCAGATAATTATTGAAACATTGACTCATTTAATCCGATTATTCTGAATTATTATTTGTACTAGTATATCTGATATTTAGATTAGAAAACACAATTATTGTCATGGGATGCCCCATTGAGTTAGCAGTGTTTTCAACGTGGTTGCATCATTCAAATAGTGTCAGGCAAGTAATACCAGTGTTGGGGCCCGAAAATTGTGTTCAGAGTGCGTGTGTAAAGTAAATACGCACACATTTCACCCCATATGTTTAAATACTCTGAGCAACAACTCACTATGTAACCCGAGGTTGTAGAGTATGTCTGATAAAACAAAAGTAGAAATTGAACAGAAGAAGGTCAATGAAATTAAGAAACGAGCATTCTCAAACAGAAATGTTATCGGTTCTGCAAGACGGCCTTCACAAGTAAGAAAAATTGTCGGTCACGAAGGACCCTGTGAAGAGTGTGGTGCAATTGAATGGGATTTGGATTCTGTTCGAGGCGAGGTTGTTTGCCAATCCTGTGGATTAGTGGTTGAGAAAGATGTCATTGACCCTGGTGCTGAATGGATTAATCACAGAGATGGTCCTGATAGGTCAAGAGTGGGTGCCCCATCAACTCTAACATTATCCGACAAAGGATTGAACACCAGTATTAGCAGGAGTGACCTAATGGGTTCCCGTGCGAAGATTCATGGTATTTCTGGCAAAGCGTTGAGAGATTGGCGAAGACGAGCTGTTATTGATGACAGATCAAAGACACGAAGCAGCCGGGCTCGTAATCTTGTCAAAGCAATGCAATTTATCAGAGATAAGTCAGGGCTGGGAAAACAGCACCGAGAACAAGCCGCTGCATTCTATCGCAAAGCTGCTGAAAAGGGCCTAGTTACAGGCCGAAGCATTCAGGGAGTTGCTGCAGCATGTGTTTATCTTGCTGCAAGAGAAGCAGGGATTCCTCGTCGAGTTGAGGACATCGCAAAAGCATTTGACATGGAAGATGAAATGAAAATGAAGGAGTTGAAGAGAACTATTCGACTTGCTTCTCGAGAACTCGGTGCTCACAGAATCACTGGGCCAGAAGAGTATCTTGACAAATTCAATAGTGATTTGGGACTCCCCCCTCAAGTTCTTGGAGCAGCCAACAGTCTTTGGGATCTTGTTGGTGGCTCATTGGAGTGGCAAGGTAAGAAGCCAAGTGGCGTTGCAGGTGTAATCATGTACAAGGCTGCACAAATGATAAAAAATGCAAGAACTCAGTCAGATGTCTGTAAAGTTGCAGGTGTTAGTGAGGTCACTCTCAGAGGGCTTCTAAGATTGCTTGAAAGAATTATTGAGACACTGGCCAAAAGAGATGGCTTGAGTGTGGAGCAATGGCTTGAAGAAATTGGTAAGAGTTCTTACAATTGATGAAGGGTATGAACGTGGAGGAGTCATCTCCTCAACTTGACCAACAACATCGTGAGATATTGGTGGCAGTCGCTTCGTTACTACGTGCAGGACGCCACGAGATGGCCTTGACAATGAATTTGGAGGTGAGTGCTAATGCCAGCTCCAAAAGGAATCAGACCATTGGTCGACTTGAACCACAATCGGGACACAGTTGTGTCTTATCATCACCATACTTGTGGTTA
>CAUZNH010000232.1:0-2777 GCA_963581345.1 Candidatus Thalassarchaeaceae archaeon
CATTAAAATCGCTGTTGCATCATAGCCATCTGTACGATTCCACTGATTGTTGAAATGGTTTACAGTATCACGTATATCATCATCATAATGTACATAATATCCGTTAATGAGCAACCTTACTTCAACCCCTCTTTGCAGCGCTCTTTCAACCGCTTTTACCAATGGGTTGTCGCCAAATCCCCAGTGCCATCCCATGTCAAATCCCTGTAGTGAGAGTTCAATACTAGTGTCGGCTGAGTCAAGGAGATTAATAATGCCCGAAATACAATCATCAGGGCAGGTTAAAACTTGTCCAGTAAAGTCACCCGAAATAACAGGTGGTGTTGTGGTTGGCGGTACAGCATCTATTCCACTTGGGCCATACGATGTCCATCCGGATGGTTTACCTGTTGATGGGTCCATTACACTATAACTATTCAAATGAGGATGGCTAACATTTTCATCCCATAACATCCTACTCATCACTAATTGAGCTACATCTTGTGAGTTGATGACCAACCCCCAATCTCGGTTCGAAGGGTAATCTCCAGCAGGGAAAGTTGATTCTTTGATATTCCCTGAACCAATCCATACGGACTCTCCATCTCTTACAGCAACTTTACTGTGAATGTATTGGTAAGGTGCTGGTGGTGCATTCTCACCGCGAGGATTCCCCATCCAGTAGACGGTGATACCTCCAGCGTACAATTCGTATGCCATTCCTCTAATTTTGTACAAATCTTCTTCATCTTCGAAGGGGTCTTCTTCAAGAATAATTGTGATATCCACATTTGCTTGTGATAGTTGAACAAGTTTCGCAACAATATCGTTGCTCATCAATTCATAGACATGAATGTGTAACTCAGTTGTACTCCCATCAAGCCATTCTGTGAATTGGTATAGGCTTCCATCTGGTGAAGCCATTGGCTCTAGAGAACCAGTGGTTGAAAAGACTCCTGAATCACAAAACATACTGGCTCCTAGTCGGATCCAGCGGACTTCCCAATCAGCACTTGTGTTGGTATCTTCCTTTTCGTCACAACCGTCACCTCGCATGTAAATCAGACCTTCTGTCGTTGTAGGCGGGGTCGAGACTGCAGGTCCACTCCAGCCAGAAACAGTGGCAAGCCCGTTTCCATAAACGAAAGTATCAGCGATTACTCCATCAGGTGAAATCAGTTGTAGAGAAGAACCGGAATCATACATCCAAGGGGCGTAATCCAAAACCTCATTCATATCAACAGCATTTATCCCACCATCTTCTGAAAGGTTGGTTGGTGACTGAGTTAAAGTCATAGATTCTCCTGGTTGAAGATTCAATCCATTGAAGGTTCCTGAATTAGCAGTCCCATCAGATTTGATTCTATTGAAGTGCCAACCTGCAAGATTTAGAATGCTGTTTCCCATATTAGTGATTTCAATGAACTCGTTGTTTCGGTTGTAAATTTGTCCTGGCATTACTTTTGTGAACCATACGGGGTCATCAGTATCCCAAGGGGTGGGTTCAGGGTTTTCATCACCTGGTGTAGGCCACATGGTATTGAGCCAATCCTCAGACCACGCAGATGCATCGCCTTCTACGCTTCGACAGTTTTCAGAAGTTGACCAAACAACTTCCTGTCGCACCCCACCATTAGGGTCTCTGAGGTTAATCATTTCATCAAAATTAGATAGGAAACCGTTGTTTTCTGGAATTAATACTGCATATTCTCCAGCATCTAGATTCCACCAGTCACTGCGTTCATATGCTACACCTGCTGCATAATGCTGCAAATATAGAGATCGCAAAACCATTGCATCTCCGCTATCAGCAACGACTAACCAACGTGAAAGATTAATTGTGACAGAATCTGGATTATGAATTTCTAACCAATCCCCATCAATTCCAAGATTTCCACCTGTGCATTGAGGCATTACTTCGTTTACTTCAAGCGTGGTTGCGCCGGTGTAAGGATTGTCAAAAAGTGGGTTTGATGAGCCAGGGGTCGGCCACGGTGAGTGAATCCATTCTCCAGCAATATCACTATCTGAAACAAGAGTTGAGTTTAATGGGGTTAGAGAGTAAACTAGAGTTTGAACAACTTCTCCTTGATTATCAATAAGCGAAACCGCATCACCGCTATTTTGGAGGCTCATAGCACGTCCATTTCTCCACACAACTAGGTGCTCGCCTGCATCTAGTTCCCAATCAGATGGAGAGGATTCGTTAAGACCAGGGATGCTAAGGGAATCTAGAGCAAGTGAGATATTCCTTCCATCCCGGATTTTCCAGCCTTGGAAGGAGGCAGTGTCGTTACCGACATTTACGATTTCAACCCATTCTCCTTCAGGATAAAGGTTTGAATCTGAGCCGATAGGATTCGGCATTAATTCTGATATCCTGAAATCAGCGCTTTCGTTGACTGAACTAGTCATTTGGTTTGGATTGGCCATTGCTGGAGTTACCCATCCCGAAACCATCATCGGTTGGGCCGGTAGGTCTGGGTCAGTTGGAATTGCAGTTCTGTTAGAGCCAAAGTCTCCACCCCAACTTACTGAATCAACGATGTTTCCAACGCCATCAACCAATGAGACTGTATCACCGTTAACCAGCATTTGGCCAGTTGTTGGTGGGGTTGACAGTACTACATAAGAACCAGAATCAATTAGTAAACCGCTACCTGTGTCTCGGCCTGAAAACCCAGCATCTAAGTTGAATAATTGGCCAGTCCCCGAAATGATGTTCCAGCCGGTAACATCAACAGCAGGATCTGAACTTCGGTGTGACAATTCAATCCAATTTCCATTCGGATAGGATA
>CAUZNH010000233.1:0-2750 GCA_963581345.1 Candidatus Thalassarchaeaceae archaeon
GAGTTGTGGGTTGCATTTCTTGACATTAATCCACGTGCCGAAGGCCACACACTAGTCGTTCCTGTTGAGCAAAAACAGAGGATTAGGGATTTGAGTAAGGAGAGCCAACGCTCTTTGATGGAAGGAGTTGCAATTGTTTCAGAAAAGTTGTGTAATCATTTTGGGACTCAAGATTGCACAATTGTTGTTCATGACGGGCCAGCAGCAGGTCAAGAAATTCCACACGTACACGTACATGTCATTCCACGAAGCGAAGGAGACGGCGGCAAGAGTGCATTGGCCATGTTCCCCAACACACCTCCACCAGGTACAGTAGACCCTGATTTTTCTGCGCTAACAAATCTTGCAGACGAATTATCTGAGAGTTAAACATCCGGCGTATTGATGGTTTGATACCATCTCCGAAGGTGTATGGAAGAGGGTGTTGACCATCGTGGTGATGAATTACCTCCACTGACAAAGCGTTCAAGCAATGTAAATCTTGAGCGTATTCTCAAATTTCACAAACCCGATTTTTCTGATGCGCATCTTACAACTACTGGTTTTTGGCCAATTATTCGTACGATGATGCAATATGGTCATGATCACGTGATGAGTAGAACTTGGTACCATTATCATGGCAAAGATCCTAATGATGGGCCAGGAGTACTTGCAGTAGCGTGGCACACAGCAGGTATGATAGATCCATTATTGATTGTTCTAAAAATCAACAAGAAGTTTGTTTTCGCTGGCCGACAAGACGTCCTCACAGGACCCATCATTGGTTGGTGGGGTAGGAGAATGGGGGTACAACCTCTGCTACGCCAAGCAGAGAGATTGAGAGGGTTTGTTGATGATGAAACAGCGACGCGGGTTAATTCTGCAAGTATGTTGACGGTTGCATCAAAACTTGCTCATGGCCAAGCATCAATATTGTTACCAGAAGGGCATTCTCATAGCGAGTGGTATATTCATCGTTTACGAACAGGGCCAGTTCGTTCAGCCCTCAATGCTGCAGCCTTGGCAAGAGAAATTGGTAATGACGTTCCAGTAATTTTACCGGTAGGCCTTACTTTTCGTGACCCCCACGCGTGGTTTTCAGAAGTCTTGGTTGAATTTGCTGAGCCGATTCATCTTCCCGAACTCCCTGATAAAAACCATGGTGCCAAATTACTCGCTGGTGAATGGGTTGAGCCAGATAAAGAAACAACCATCACTGTTCGAAATGAGATGAGAGATAGGTTAGGTTACCTAACCCCTGATGCCCCAGATATTGATACATGGAGAGCGTGGTTATTGCTTGGTCACCTTGATGCCGAATTAGCAGGAAAACGCTTGACTACTTGGCAACAAGAAGTATTGCATGGGCGCGCAATTCGCGACCAAATGCGTGGTTCTTCAGACAAGGTATGGCAAGGGCCAGAGGCGTGCGGTGAAGAGGATTTAGCGTCCACTTCCAAACTAACTGAATGTGCGCGAAAAGCCGCTAAAAAACTTCATGAAATGGGCCTAGACGCTCGCGCATCTCACCCCACCTCTGCTGAGATAAACTGGAAAAATATAGCATTGGCATTAGTAATCACACCTCTAATCGCTCTTGCATTACCTTTCACAATTGTCGGTAATGGTATCCAATCTCTCATTGGGTTCTTGCTTGCAAAGTTCAATAGCGAGGCCGTTGATAAAAGAACAACTTTCCATATGATGCCAACAATGCTTGGCACTGTCTTTATTCGTCCACTAATTCACATTGGCACCGCTTTGGTGTTATTACGGACGGGTTATTTCCCAGAATATTCAGCTTATATTATGGTACCCGCCCTCTTTCTTTTCCTTTGGTTTATCACCGATGTGAGTGCTTTAGCGTGTAGAGGCTTTCTTCGTATTACTATTGACATTAGACGAAATTTTCACACATATTCCTCATCCCGCACAAAGGGTTGGGATTCTCTTAGAACTGAATTTGATAATTTATCAGAGATGCTCGGTGCGCTCAAATAGTCTGCCATCCTCACGACTTCTATGAGTGGTGATTACGAGGCCAATATACGCGATTGGCTAATCAGTGAAGGGCTTGAGGTCAGGGAGCGGCCCGACCAGCGCGCTGATTTTCACCTGATGGTGCGTTACCCACCAACTCCTCACGGTCATGTGTTCAATATAGCATCACCAAAACAGCGGAATTTGGTGGTAATTTCAACAGTCACCCAAGTAGATGCAGGCCAACAAGATGCAATGTCTAAGCGAAGTGAGGAAGACGATTCTGGTTGGGAGGGTTGGTTACACGAAAGCCGCCTTCACTTAACCCGTAGTGGGGTTGATTGGGTTTTACATGTGCGAAATTCTACAGAGAGTCCACCCGGCCCACTTCAAGCGTTTAATCTTAGTAAACCAATTTGGACAGATGGATTGAGTCAGAATGAGTTGATGCAAACACTTCGCCATTTATGGCTCACAAAACTAGCATTAATCCATGAAATAAAATATTCATTTGGTCCAGGGGTTGGTAAACCTGGACCGGTTGATGACTGGCAACAACAGCAAGGAGTACAACGTTTACCCCCACAACGAGACAATGTAGTGTCTACCGATGAAGGCGGTTCTTTCGGTTCTGGATTTGACCCTTCAGAATGGCAATGAAAGTTGAAATATTCGTTGTTGAATCTGTTGATTTGGTGAGAGATTATTCCTTAGGTGTGTCCCAGCTTGACTCTTGGGTATCTTGGTTGAAGTAGTACATATTTCCCTGATTATCATATTGTTCAACCCAT
>CAUZNH010000234.1:0-2738 GCA_963581345.1 Candidatus Thalassarchaeaceae archaeon
TACCTCTATAGAATGGGTCATGAGGTCACTATTTTACAGGGTGTAGTATCTGTAAACCCACTCTTAAGTTTTCAGGATATTAGAGAGTGTACTGAACCCGAATCAATGCTTTCTGAACTCGTCAAGATTAGTCAAAGTGAAAATCCACCTGATGCATGGATTTTTTCGGCGGCTGTTCTAGACTACACCGTGGTCAATTCAAATGAAAACAAGATAAAATCGGGGAAGGAAAATTTCTCCATTGAATTACAAAAATCAAAGAAACATATTGACATTATTAGCAAATCATGTGTAGATGATTTAAAAATCGGTTTTAAGCTAGAATCGGGATATACGAAACAACAATTGATTGAATCAGCCCTTGATTCACTGAAGAATAACCGGTTAGATGCAGTAATTGCTAACCACTTGGAAAATGTGGATTATGGGCCAGTTCGAGCCTACTGGGTCGATACAAAAGGTACAACAATTGACTTAGAAGACAATTTTTCTATGGCAAAAGTAATTGAGAAGAGGTTATCTCAAGTGAGTGATGACTGAATCTACCATCGCCTTGGCTAGCCTTGAACCAATTACCAGTATGGCATCGTTTATTGGAATGTTTTGTATTCTTATAGCATTTATTTTAGAGACTAGAGGTTTACTCAATAGTCGAGGGATGAAATATCTAATTTTAATGGCTGTTGGTTCAGCGATCTTAGGAATTAGGGCATTACATACTGGTGAATGGGCATTTGTTGTTCTAGAATTAGTTTGGATGCTTGCTGCGGTAATAGCGATAATCAACCCAACTCACCCTCCTAACACCGATTTAGTAGCGTAGTATTCAAGCCGGATGGGTAGACCGGCGACATCATGGGTAACCAGGGCAAAGCAAAGCGGGGAATTCCCGCCAAGGCTGATTTCAATGCTTGGTACCCTGCAATAGTGGAAATTGCTGACCTTGTCGACAAGAGGTATCCCATCAAAGGGATGGACGTATGGCGACCGTATGGTTGGAAGGCCATGAAATTCATTGATGCATTGACTCATGCTGAAATGGAGAGGACGGGTCATGATGAAGTCAACTTCCCTCTTTTGATACCAGAAGACCTATTGGAAAAAGAAAACCAACTTGTGTCTCGATTACAAGCCGCGCGCGAGGCTGGTGTGGATGTCAGTGAACTTAGATTTGATGAGGGGGTTGAAGGGTTTAGCAAGGAAGTCTACTGGGTCAAACACGCAGGTGAGACAGAACTAGATGTCCCGATGTTTCTCAGACCCACCTCAGAGACAGCAATGTACACTCTGTTTCCTCTATGGATTCGAAGTCATTCAGACCTACCATTGAAGACATACCAAATCGTCAACACTTTCCGTTACGAGACAAAACAAACAAGGACATTCATCAGGGTAAGAGAAATTCACTTCTTTGAAGCACATACTGCTCACAAAGATGAAGCAGACGCGTCAGCCCAAATTCAAGAGGATTTGGAAATTGTTGATAATATCATGTCAGATCTTTGTTTACCAATTATTGTTTCAAAAAGGCCGGTGTGGGATACCTTCCCTGGTGCTTGGTATACTATTGCTATTGATGTGATTATGCCCAACGGCAGAACCCTACAGGTGGCTTCGTGCCATCATTATCGTGACCAATGGGCAGAAGCATTTGGCATAACATACGAGGACGTAGATGGGAAACACAAGAATTGTCATCAGACTACTTACGGCATGTCTGAAAGATTACTCGGTGCAGTTGTTGGTACTCACGGAGATGATGACGGGTTGATATTCCCTCCCAAATCAGCTCCTATACATGTAGTATTGATTCCTGTAGCGGCGCATAAAAGTGAAGCGGTAATGGAAACTGTTATTTCAATCGCTGAAAAACTAAGGTCATCAGGTCTTAGAGCACATATTGATGATCGTGATAAAAGAGCAGGACAGAAATTCTATGATTGGGAAATCAAAGGAGTTCCATTAAGACTTGAGATTGGCCCGAGAGATATTGAAAATGGAACTGCATTTGCAGCCAGAAGGACTGGTGGAAAACAACCACTAAAAATAGATGATATTGTTAATGAGGTTTCTAATGAATTGAAAGAAATTGAGTCCGAATTAGCGTTAAGAACTTCATCAATCATGAATGAGATGGTGGCTCCTTTGTCTTCGCTTGATACGGAATTAAAAGACGGAATCATTTATGAGATTGCCTTTGATGGAAGTGATGCTGATGCAGAAGTTCTAGAGAAAACAACCGGATTAACAATTCTTGGAGACTGTATTACACCATTTGAGCATGAAAAACCCTGCATCATCAGTGGTAAAATGACCACAAAAAGAAATCATCTTGCAAGAATGTATTGAGTGGAAATATTGAATCGGTATTACCGTTTCAGGTATGTCCAAAGTAATACAATAATTCCAATCCCTAATACCGCAATATCTGGAATCCCAATACATCCATCAATGGCTGGAGGAGACCAACCCCAACCATTGTCTAAGTGGCCAAGACTTACCCAATTCATACGTGTATGTCCATCTGTTGGGCAACCGCCGCCTGTGCAATTGTTGCCTAAGAAGGAAAGAAGACCTAACAGATTAGCAACACCCGCAATTAGGAATATTGAACCAATGCCTAATCCGGCCTTACTCATCGCACCGGATTCGGAAATTAGAGGTGGCAAGGTAGGTGCATCAAATGGTTCAATATCCGAATCAAAATAAGGTATGACTTCAATTAATAAATCGTTTTC
>CAUZNH010000235.1:0-2705 GCA_963581345.1 Candidatus Thalassarchaeaceae archaeon
TAGAGCGAGAAAAATAATCTGGCCCATCAGCCAAGTAACCTTTGTTGTAATCCGGTGAGATTGAACCGTCTATCCAACCGACTAGATTCAGAGTTTGATTACGGTAAGCATTAGGGTCTCTTACAAGAGTTGAAAGTGGATAATCCGCAGGGCCTCCAAGGTCTTTGGTTGGGTTGATGGCGTTTGTTACTTGGCCGTGGTCAAGACATAATTGAATTCGTGATTCTTCCCAAACAAGGCGGCCGCTGAAGTCGCCAATATCTCCTGATGTATCATTTTCATGGGGTAATAAACACAGTTTGTTAGTTTCACCAGGTCCCATAACCCACCATACACCGCTGTCATTGTATGCCTCCCCCTCAATTGTTACAAGGCTACCAATATCGTAAGACCAAGATGTTGAATCTGCGCTCCATGAAAGTCGCTTTGCACCAGCTGCGTGCAAGACTTCAATTTGAGTTGCATGAGTTTGTAGTTGCCAGCGGAAATCTCGCTCTGACCAGCGAACCCAACCTTGAACCTCAATTTTTGAGCCGGCTTCATAACTTTGGTCAAGCCTACCTTCAATTGCTACTGAGATTACATGGTCGGCATTTCCATACGATGGGTGATCCATCAAACTAGATATTTGACGAGTGACATTTCCTTCCAAAACATCTCCTGAATAACCAACAATCGTGATTAGGTCCCCGTCAAATTTTGAAGGGTCATGAGACACACCTGTCAAATTGATCTTGTGTTCTGTTGGAATATGGGATTTATCCCATTGAACGGCACCAGCGCCTTTTGCTGCTACATGTATCCGACCATTCCACTCAGAAACTTCACCAACTACTTGGACTAGAGTCCCAATAGGCGGCAGAATTGGTCCTGTGTCAGTCCACCTGACTTCGCTGACATTGTAACCATCTTCAACTAAAATATCAATACGGTCAGCACCATTATCATACGGGTCGCGTACATATGAAATCAATTCACCACGGATTTTAACCGATTCACGTATATGCTCATGTAATTCGGAAATTTCAATAATGTCCGGTTCGCGAACTACTGCATAGAAATTCATTACGCTGACAAGTAGAATGCTGAGAAAGAACATCGCCCACAATTTAGCCATGCATCCGCTCAGGAGGGTTACAGGCTTGAAGGTTCGGCTACTAAATCCCCTGTGTGGGACTCAGTTTTGAGGTGTATATTCATCTAATACAACCCCCTGTCACTACTATGGCGGAGGTAATTAGGCGTGTTACTTTCACCACCGTTTTAGTATTGGTAGTCATGTTTTCAACAATGTTTCCAACAGGATTTATTCAAGAAGAACCCACCTATTTTTATGTAGAAGATGAGGACGGAATAAATAACAATTCAACCATTAATTGGACCGCTCATGCGCCGGTATGGAATGTTGGTGATTTGTGGACATATGTGGCAGTCTTGGATGGCCAATCTCTTGTTGATAGTGCACCAGAGCTTGCTGGTGCTGAGTTAGAATTGTTGTACGGCACTGCAAATTTGCAAGTAATGGGGGTTGAGGAATTAATAATTGGTGAAGAAATTATACCTGTATACCGGACAATTACATCAGCAGTGGTTGTAGGTGATGGCAGGGACGTCCCAGCGCCTATTATTGGGAGTGTAGATGGTTATCTAACAGCGGCATTAGTATTGACTGAATATTTCCGAGTTGGGGACTTGGCTTTGATTGAGTATGATAAACACATAGTGATGACTTTCACTGCTGAGATTTCATTCATTGAGCAGACCGTTGATATTGCAGATTTTGTAGAATCTGGTGTTTATTCTCCCCCACTTGAATTCTATGATTTCCCCTTAGCGATGAATGAGTCTTGGAATAGTGTTACTAATTTGACAAAAACTTATTCTGGAAGTAGTGATGTTGTGACTTTGCCTGGTGAACCTGAATATTTTGACCAAGAATGGTCATTCTTGGTAAATGCAACAGGGGATGGTGGGTTTTCTGGTTGTGAGAACAGCACAAAAGTATGGCAAACAACCTCAGATGGAGAGGTAGAGGAATGGCGTTGGTGGTGCCCTGAGGTGAACCAATATTCTAGCCGCTGGACTAGTGATATTGCTCTTGGCGGAGTTGATGCAGAGTTGACTCTAACCAGTTATCAGCCAGCAACGAATGTTTTGTCAGTTAATGTTGAAATTAATCCCAATTCATCTCCATTGAATGGTGAAGTAGATTGTTGGGTAAATATCACGGATTCAGCAGGAAATAATCTTTCGGACAAATCAGGATATATCTATCTCACGGGAGTAAATAGAACCTCTTTCACGACCTCTGATAACGGTTCAGCCTACATCCGATTGAAAGTTGGTAACACAATGGATGACACGCCTATATCTGATGATTGGGCTACCCATGGAGTGGTGGCTTACCTTCATTCAGATCAAAGTGTTGGGGCTGTAACCTTGACATTAGAAGGGAGTGCAATTGGTGGATTGTTACGACAAGAAGCAAATCATTTTGCAGCCCAAGCAGGGCAAATCGCCTTTTTACTAGATAGTCAATTTGAATCATCATTTAGATACTGACCAGAATCAGATGATAAATGGGATTAACTCCCATCAATGTCATCAAGTGAGTCAATTTGTGCCTCAATTTCTTTGACATCATATTTTTTTTCTTGAGCCATTTCCATCAACCCACTTCCTTTCTTTTTCTTTGACCCTGAATC
>CAUZNH010000236.1:0-2699 GCA_963581345.1 Candidatus Thalassarchaeaceae archaeon
CACAAAGACATGCACATTCCACTCTTGCTCATGTGCCCTATCATCCCACCACGATGTCATATTATCAGGGAAATCTGGAGTGAGGGAAAACTCCTGTACCTCGTAAGGCATATCTGCACTACCATAGCCCTCAGTTGGCCTTTCTGGCGGACTTGGTAGAAGGCCTGCAACCTCGTCAAGATTTGGTAAAGTCAGAATTAATGAAACCAACAATACCGTTAGAATTGGAATTTTTCGGATAACAATAGATGGTGTGATTTCACCTTTGAATTTAGATGCGTTTATTGTCAAATTCCCCGCAACACCTGCCAGCAAAACTGCGCCAAACATGAATGGAAGAACAGCGATTGAACCGCGAAAAAATACATAGTCTAACAAGAAGTAAATTATTGCTCGAGAAATCCCCCAACCAATAACAAATGATGTGAATAATTTGTATGCCTGGCCTGCCTTTTCTGAACGCAAATTACGTCCAGTAATTGCTGCCATTCCAACTAAAATGATTGCTACAAAAGCAATCCATCCAACTAATCCACGCGCCGCCATTGCGTACTGGATGCTGGCAACAATATAGACAAACAGAGCATTAAAGAGGCGGTCGTTCCAAGAACTATTACCATTCAACATCGGCCACCAAATAACCGAAAGACCAATTGTAAATCCAATTATCACCCAGAGGATTTGAGATTTGACTATTTTTTCCCAATCCAATTCATTCACCAATCATTGAATCCCATGCGGCAGACATTTTTTTGCCCCAATCATTGATTTGAAACTTGGCTGCTCTTTCCAATGCTGTTTGGTCTGCACCTGCAGGCTCACCGCCACGTTTAGTCCATTCTTCATGAAGTTCTGTAATCGCTTCCACCCACGCCATCCTATCGGTTGCAGGAAGAAGCATTGACGGGTCTGCAACTTCATTATGCGCAGGTAAATCACTTGCTAAGACCGGACAACCTGCAGCCATTGCTTCTAGAACTGGTAATCCAAATCCTTCTCCGGCAGATGGGAAAAGAAGTGCTTCAGCGCGCTGATATGCAGCAATCAACTCTTCATCAGAGAGTTTGAGATGTGAACCAACCTTCACAAGATTGAGGTCATCCCTAACATCTTGGGGTAATGCATCAACCACCTCATCAAGAAAATCTAGACGCTTTCTCGGCTCATTGCTTCCAACAGTCAGTAAAACGAAGTTTCTCAAACCAATTTCGCCTTCAATTTGATAGGGTTCTGGGTCAATTGCGTGGTGAACAACACTCACCGGTTTTTCTGGCCACAACTCTCTACACTCTTCTGCAGTAGATTCAGAGATGGAAATCAACATGTCAGCCCTCGCCAGACCATTTCTCAAGTGGTTGAGGTCCTTTTTACGCGTCCCATTCGGAGCGTGGTCACCAACTTCTATTCCAATAACAGTTCGAGGTGATATATGAAACAGGTCATGAACCGTGATACTGCAAGGCATAGACCCAGATTCTGGAACCAAATGAGCCTGCTCTTGGTCGGTTATATGAATGAGATCAACGGACCCATTATCCACGCCTTCTAAGGTAGCCTTACTCACTTGCGCAGGGTGACTCTTGCGTCGGCGCCACCAGCGCTGTAATGGATTTCCACCAGTTGGATGTTCAATCACACCAGCCAACTCGTAACCGGGAATCTGACCGGCTTCTAGCCGGTCAACTAACTCATGATGGGCGCGTCCAAGGCCACTTTGTCGAGGTAACTCCCCGCCGCGAACAAGCAAAACACGCCTCGCCATCGCTCCCGCGAGACCATGCCGATATTAAACAGGCAAGCGCACGATACAGTATGAGCGGTTCATCGGGACCCTTGCCCCGCCTTTTGGTAGTGAAGGGAACTTTCGAGCAATTCGGCGGGGCTGAGCGCGACCTGTTGAACAATTTACCAGCATGGTCGCACCACTTTGAAATCACAGTAGCAACCCTAAATCTACCACAAGAAGCACGTGAAACACTTGATGATTTAGGAATCAATTACCTCACACCAGTGAAACAATTTACTGTTCCACGCGGCATTTGGGCTGAAGCAAGAGCACTATCAAGCCGCCAAGCTGTGCGACTTTGGATCTCAATGCTAGATTTGACTGAACAGGTCACTGGTCTACGAGAAGTATTGTTAAACTCTGATGCTATTCATGTAACAAGTGGTGTCGGCTCTTTAGAATTCACAGGTTTAGCACCAAGTTATCTCCCCACGCACTACTATTGTCTTGAACCTCACCGCGGGCTCTACGAAGATGTGTTACACAGAACTATTGAAGGAACTCCAAAACGAAGTTTGTTCCTCACTTCTCTATTGTTAGGCAAACAAAGACGCCGTGACCAGAAATTTGTATCACGTTTAGATAAAATAAAAAATGTTTCAATTTCAGGTAATTCCGCCTGGATTCAGGAACGGATTTCTGAGATTTATGGTGTCAAATCACAATTGCTACTTCCAACAGTTGACCTTTCAGTTTGGAACAATCATAATTCAGATGATGATTCAACCTCAATAGGTGATTATGTTGTAACAATTGGAGCCGCCTCACATGTCAAAGGAACGTGGGAAACTATTGAAATGCTAGCTGGAACAGGAATTACTCTAGCATTAGTTGGAGGTGGAGATGGCTATGACTTAGCCCGCTTGCGCGAGCGGGCCGAGCAATTAGAAGTCAAACTCGATATTCAACCTCG
>CAUZNH010000237.1:0-2685 GCA_963581345.1 Candidatus Thalassarchaeaceae archaeon
CCCCCTCAGAATGTCGAGAACTGCTTCCATCCATTTCAGTTTCCGCAGTTTGCGCACCGGGTCAGTAATACCAGTCCAACGACCTATCTTATCACTTCGAAAGCCGATTAGTCTTACTTTGTTAGCAGGGATTCCACACGCTGCCACGATACAGGCGGCTCTATCACCATCGGTAAAACCACCAGGATTATGCATCCCTTCAATTGGTTGAGGGCACTGGTGAGTCAGAATTAGAGTTGGGCAATTTTGTTTTAGAATTGGTAGAAGTTCCCGCCATTCGTCTTGGTTATCTCCATGCGCATGGAGTGCAAACGGGATATTTTGTTGACTTGCTCGAAGCATTGCATCTCCTCCATCACCATCTGATACCACCAATGCGAGCCGACTCCAAGCTGATTGTGCGATTTGGGGTGGTAATTCATCAAACACTCCAACACTTCCATCTGCAGCCACAAATTGGCAATTTTCATTCAATAAAAGTAGGTCTTCAGGTTCTACCGCAGCACCAAGAATAACAATCTCTTCAGCCTCTTGAAGAATTGTAATTAGCCTTTTAGTAGCGTATTTAACAGCATCAACATCAAGACAAGATTGCTGTAGGGCATTCGCAGACTGCTGATCATATTTCAAGTCCCATCCGAAGTCAATTCGCACCTCATCTTGGATGCTAACTAGGGCTACATTAACGGCACCTAATTCAGTCTCTTGCTGTGCTGGCATCGCCCCCCCTCCAGTCCCCCGTCAAACTGAGAGTTCAAGAACCCGAGCGAAGCATCACAGTGCGCTCATGCCACTCCCGCGCCGCTTCCCGACTATCGAATCACCCAGTTTACTGGCCCGATTCCCTTTTCTCCCTCAAGGAGAGGAGTGGTTGAAATCTCTCTTAACAGACAATAATATTGACCTTGATACACTGATTGATGGTGAATGGGTTGAACCGATTCGAATTCGTGGGATACACCGCATGTTGGAATCTATTAATCTCACAGAAGGGGTTTCATCAACTACTAGGCATGACATCCATGAATCATATGGCCAAATGGTAGAAGGCTTGGGGTTTTACTATGCTATGTTAGTGGTTTGCGCATCCTTTGATGAAAGACTGGTGAAGCGTTGGGTGGAAGGTGAAGCTAGTAGAGCTGACAAGTTACTTGGGGAAAGTATAGATGAACAAACTTTTGAGTTGATTACACACACATATCTTTCCGATGTGCGCTCTAATATACAATCTGTAGCAGGTGTATCAATACACGCAGCTAAATCTTCAACTCTAATATATGAGATTCCAATGACTGATTTTATTGAACTCTCGCCACGAATAACTGGTAGTTATTGGCGTATGGTCAACCGCCCAATTTCAGATGGTTGGGTAACAATGTGCGCTGGTAGCGGTGAATCATCACGGCAGCGTTTAGCCCGTCTTCTAAAAGAGCGGATTCGGCAAGTCCTTGTTGAAAGGTGTCAAATTAACATGGAGAAAATGGACGATGAATTTGCAGCAAAGTTTGCTGACCCTGTTGGTAAAATGGTAGCGGAATTACAACATAGCAAAGGACAAGAAATCAAGGTTACCGCGGCCCATGAAGGAGATTGGCCACCTTGCATGACTTCAGCAATTACTGACCTCGCTAGAGGTGAAAATGTCAACCACGCCGGCCGTAGGTTCCTAGCAAATATGAGTCGCGCCTTAGGCCTCTCAATTGATGAAGCCGCCTCATTTTTTGTCAATGCACCTGATTATAATGAGGGTACTACCAAATACCAATTAGGCCATCTTTACGAAGGTGAATACACACCTGAGAAGTGTAACACTCTGAAATTACACGCTCGGTGCCCAGTCTCACAAGGTATAATCAGCGATACTCTTTGTAACTTAGAGTGGATGACTCATCCGCTAAAATATGTACGCGCTCAACAACGACGAAGAGCACGCGATACCCCCCCTGAACAACCTGTAGTAGATCCCCAATCAAAGGAAAACAACCAAACCAATGGTGCTAAAGGGGGCGGAGAGGATAATGATTCATAGCGGAGTAACACCCCAGCCGTTTCAGGAAAGGTCAGGTGAGTAGGGATGACGAGAACTTTGGTGTTATCTGTTGACCGCGATGATGATCTCGGAAAAAAGGCTGGTATCCGTGGCCCAATAGTCGGCCGTAAAGAGGTATTAACCGCTGCACTGCGGCTTGGAATCGCAGATCCTGAAGAGAGTGATACCAATGCGATTCTTGGCGCTCTTCACCTTCACGACCAGTTGAAAGAAAGCGGTGAATCAAATGATGCTGTTGAAATTGCAGTTCTTACAGGCGACGAGCGTGTTGGTATTCGTTCCGACCGAGCCGTTGCAAAACAGCTTGAAGAGGTGATTGAGAAGTTTCAGCCCGACCGTGGAGTTATGGTTACCGATGGCGCAGAAGACGAGAGCATCCTCCCAATTATTCAATCACGCCTAAACATTGACCATGTTCAGAAAATTATTGTCCGTCAATCAAAAGGGATTGAGGGTACTTACTATTACCTCGTAAAAGCGATTGAAGATGAAAAATGGCGGATGAAACTACTTGTTCCTCTCTCAATTTTCCTAATAATGATTGGACTTGGAATGATCCTTCCAAACGGCGGTGTCATTATCGGCATGATGCCATTATTCATTGGAATTTATCTGATGGCTAAAGGATTAGGTGC
>CAUZNH010000238.1:0-2680 GCA_963581345.1 Candidatus Thalassarchaeaceae archaeon
GAGGAGCGGCTTTAGTGGAACCTGTGACTATGCCAACATATTATGAGGCTACTTTTCTAGTTGCTATGCTGGCTTTTGAGGGTGCAGGGATTGACCGTGCTGTAATTGAGACTGGTCTTGGCGGTAGACTTGATTCAACTAGATTGGTGCACGCAGATTGTTGTGTTCTTACAGAGTTAGCACTTGAACACACCGATGTACTTGGTGAAACCCTTGGTGAAATTGCCGCTGAAAAAGCTGCAATTGCCCGGCCAGGGGAGATTTTCTTAGCAAAATGGACATATGATGCTGAGGCGAGAAAATCAATAGAAGATGCTGTTGGTGACCACAAACTAGGGTTTTGGTGGCGACCAGATAGGGCCTTATTGGTTCGTTTTGATGATACTGACAAGAGTCATCGTCCAATTTCAGAAATTGCTACACCAAGTGGCTGGTCACCATATCAGAAGGAGGCATCAATTCTGGCTCATGCTACTTTGACTATGCTTGAATTATTCGAGGCGGCTGGCATGATGCCTAGCGCACTATTGCATACAGTTTGGCCAGGGCGCGTTCAATGGCTTCAACACGAAGGTGTGCCTATTCTGATAGATGCGGCCCACAACCCAAGTGGAATGCAAAAAACATGCGATCAATTACGTGTCCAGATGGAGCAAGACGAAGCCCCAACACCAGGAGTTGTATTGCTCGGCTGTACTGCGCAAGCAGATTTAGTTGGTTTCCTCAATCCGCTGGTAGAACTACTTGTACAAGGTGAGGTTGGTCACATTGTGGTCACGGAGCCCGAGAAAGGAAGGAGGCCAGCAATCAAAACGGCCGTGTTGGCTAGAGAGTTAGAAGCACAAGGAGTACCAGCAGTCATTGAGCAGGTTAAACAGCCTGAAGAAGCGCTACAAAGAGCGCTGGAGTTATCAAAACAAGATGCAAGCCAAGCAATCCTCGGAATTGGTTCCATCTATTTGGTAGGGAACCTACTAACAGCTCTCGGGATGGATACAATAGAGGCGATGACAACCCTGCGTCCTTCAGAAGACGGGAAGCATTGGACATGACGGTATCATCATTAGGTTGGCCCGTCACGATTGGCATTGCAGGTGGTTGATGTGAAGGAAAAACATCTCAAAATTCGCATTGAGCAGTGCTTAGCACTGGCAAAGGCCAGTAACTGCCCTAGAGCAAAATTTGGCTCACTTCTAGTTGACCCAGACCGTAATGTCATCTTGATGGATGGATACAATGGAGGTCCACGGGGTGGAGGGGAGTTGTGTGGTGGAGAAGTTTGTCTTCGCGACACAGAGAATGTTGTTTCAGGAACACGAGTTGAAGTTGGTTGTCACCACGCAGAAATGAATGTGATTTGCAATGCAGCAGCAAATGGAGTATCAACAAATAATGCTTGGCTGATTGTAACTGGAGAACCATGTATGATGTGTGCAAAGTTGATTCACCATGCAGGGGTTACTAGAGTAATTGTCGTGGACGGTGGTTTTGGTGGGGCAAATGGTGTGGATTATCTCAACTCCCATGGGGTTGTTGTGCAAATGACTGACGGGCCGAAAGATCCTCGTGGTGATTTGAAATAAGTTGATTTATTCATTAAATGAATCAATCAGTGCTCTAAGTTGGCCATGCAAATCATCCACATCACCATTGTTATGGATTACAGCATCAGCCATTTCTGCTGTAGCGATTAAGGCTTGGCCGCTCTCATCATGGGCGATTAATTCAGATTCTTCCTGTTCAACAAATTGTTCAAAATTTTCGGCATCTCCGGTACGACCACGGGCAACTAAACGCTCCCACCGTACTTCTCTAGAGGTGCAGATTTCAATCATTATGAAATCATCACGCTTTCGCAGAACCTCGACTTCAGCAGGAGTCCTAATGCTGTCAACCGCGTGATTACCAGATTCGCCAATTATGTCAAGTAACATTTCGGCTAAAATTCCTGGGCCACCCATTGCTCTGAGTTTTCTTCCTCCATCAATTAGGTTGTCACGGTTAATTTCACGGCCGTTTGAGCGCAGCCAGTGGCGTATTGAGTCAGAACAGGAATTTACACCAAAGCCATGTGCCTTCAGCCATTCAATAACAGTGGTTTTTCCCGACGCATTACGCCCTGTCAACCCCACTAACATCAAAGGGGACGAGCGCGTCATTGTTCAAAGCAATAACGGCAAGAGTTACTATTCACATCAAGCCCAGAATCTTCTTGTTCTGGCATAATTGAGTTCAGCATCATGAATTATTTTCAACATTAATTCACGCTCACCTTTAGGAACCCGATTGAGTATTCGACTGGCGGTTTCTTCTCCAACACCTCTGGCCATCAAACAGATTAGTGCCTCAATACCTCTTTGGCGGACTATGTGGGCATTTTTTTCCATTCTCGCTTGCACAGTTAGGTCTTCTGATGCTACCCATCCTGCCAGCATTTCTTCTAATCCTTCGCGGGTCGCAGCAAGCATTGTCCCACCACATTCACAGTGTGTGTGTTTAGCCCCATACATGGCTACGCGGGTTCGTATACGTGAGCCACAAGCTAAACAAATCAGGACCGCTCTTTCGTTTACTAGCCTCTCTTCCAAGCGTACTCTTACCTCTGCATCTGACCAGTTTGGTAGTAGTAGGTCCCTCTCGCTTCGAGGAGATATTCCTAGTGCCCCAGATGTGGTTTGTT
>CAUZNH010000239.1:0-2679 GCA_963581345.1 Candidatus Thalassarchaeaceae archaeon
CGGTTTCCTTCACTACCAGGATATTCTATGAAATGGCGTTCTCTGAGACGATTAAGGTAAAGACTGAGGTTTCCGGGTGGTTCCATACCCGCGTCAATGAAAAGATCCTCCAAAACCCTAGGGGGTGAATCATGTACACCTTCTACCTCGCGTAGATACTGAATTGCAGCCAATACTTGGTCAGGCTTGCGAGTAAGGTTGTTATTATCGCATAGTGTCTGAAAAGCCGCCCCACGTTCAGGTAGTCCTGATTCTTCGGCTGCTCTACGAGCGGCTGCAATAGCAATCTCTCTAGCAGACCGAATTGAGGCAAGCGCTGTTGACCAACTTTCTTCCTGAATTCTTTTCTGCATCAATGAATCAATATCTTTTGCATTACCAGTCAAGTCAATGTCAACATCGCCTACTCTTATCATAATACGATTCTGTACTTCAACTGCTACCTCTTCATCAGACATGGGAACCCGCTTGCTAAACGAACAGGGAGGTTATTTTAATCGTTCCGTCTATATCTATTGCCAAAGTTGTTAAAAAATAAAATAAGGGTGCTGGATTGATGTTGGTGTTTTATTCTAAATATTAAGATAATATCCAGATGTTAGGAAAAAACTTACTTAATTTAACTGTAATTCTAAGCAATCAGGTGATTATTACACATCAATCCAGTGCCGCTCTCCCAGAAGCAATCATTCTTCTTCATCTGAAATCATTCTTGGCTCTAATAGAATAACCGGTTGGTGGTAAAGAGCGGCGCGGCCTTCGGGAATCATTATGACAATCAATGGCAAGGCAATACAAAACGCACCACATGCAAATTCTATTACCAATCCACTACCAATTGATGCCTCAAACCCATAATCTTCAGCAACCATATACATCCAAATGGTTTCAACAATGTTGGCGATAAAGAAAATTGATCCTGCAGCCACGCCTAACTTGACACCGAGTGGGTTCTTGCGAATCAGCATAACACCGGCGGCCAACAAACCTAGGGCCATGGACCCATACATCGTGGAGAAAGTTGCCGCCATACCAGTTTCTTCCATCATATCGAAGGTTCTGTTCTGCTCTTCGGTGAATCCACCCTCGGCTCTCAATTCATCGTTGAATAAGAACACCGCTGCACTACTCAAAGCCAGTAAACCAGCCAACACACCACCTAAAATGAGAAGTATTCCGATGGTAACTGGAATTGCCTTGTTGGCCTTGATTGGAATCTCTGGCATTATCGGCTCGTCACTCAAGACATCGTCTGGCAAGTCACTTTCCATGATGCCCGATGAGGGTTCTAGTCTTCAATCCTCACTACATTGGCGCAGTGAAACTGCTAATTCTTCCGGGATGTTCATAGATTCAAAACTGTTGAGGTCAGCACACACAGTGACCACCGTGGCGTCCCAGCATTGGACTCCGTCCTGATTCTCAAATTGATATCGCCAAACCACTGACTTGGTACCGACGTTCTCAACCCATAGTTTGCAGACAATCTCATCACCGTATCGTAGTGGGGCGATGTGGTGCGCCTCGGTTCGGACAACAGGAAACCCAATCTTCTGATCCATCAACTCAGGGTATCCTATTCCACATATCTCAACAATTGATTCCTCAAAGAAGCGATGGGCCAAATCAAAGTACTCTGGATAGTACACTACTTGGGCGACATCCACCATGGGAAAATCAACCCGCCTTCTCAATACCACTGCCACAATAGCGGGGAAGCGTTGTTGAATATCAATCAAACCGCTTAGAACGGACTCTTTGCCATCACAAATTGACAGATGTGGATTACTGTGACGCAGGCACCAAATGCTGCTACCCAGAAATCGTTATGCAGTTTTCCTCGCCACATACAAAGTGCTGCGCCAAGAAGTGCGAGGAAATCTGTTCCAGGACTAGCAAGCCAAGCACAATTGGAACCAACTGGTAATGAAGATTCACTATATATCCAAAATACTAGGGCAAATAGGCCACCAAGAATAATTCCCTGATACCACCCATTTAATTTCTCAAACCACTCTTCCTTCAACTGTAGCACTGTACTCATATCATGTAGGGGTATGTTGAAGAGATATTATCTCACCTATTAATTAATCCTAATCTATGATTACTAACACACGAAGCTGAGAACCTAGCAGTGCTCAATATTTAGAATTAAAGCGGACCCACCGCGATTTGAACACGGGTTTGAGGCTCCGCAAGCCCCAGTGATATCCAGGCTACACTATGGGTCCAGCGCCCTGCCGACTTACCCAGCCGCTATAATCCCGCCGGAATTCAAGAAAGTGCGTAAACTCTCTTTCCTGTTGAAGTATCTTGATTCCACAAAATTTCCTTACAATATCGTGGAATGAAAAATCCCACTTTTCTTGGTGTTAAACCATGATTCTTCATACGCCTATCATTTGCTAACGAAGCGACTATCTCGCTCGCTGTACAATTTGGATTTGAGCTAACATAGTCCATTATCTCCGATTTCAATCGATTACGCCTTGCTTTTTTCTGACTACCTACTCCGTTTTCCATAGTGTATAATTACACATAGGTCACTTATGAAAGACTGGTGGGAATACCCATCAGGTATCAATCTTAAAGCAAAGGAACAACTGTTTTCCAGTTTGAATTTGCAAGTTTCTTGCCTTTACCATCTTTTGGATATGGGTGCATATGGTTGAGCACACC
>CAUZNH010000240.1:0-2672 GCA_963581345.1 Candidatus Thalassarchaeaceae archaeon
TAACAAAGGCAACTTTTGACCGAGACGATATCAATTCACTAGTGAAAGCGATTACTGATATTGTCAATACCATCGGCGTAACTCGCCTAGTTATTGATTCAGTGACCACATTGTGTTACAAGATTCCGAATGACCAACTTATTCGCGACTTCCTATTTACTCTCGGAAAAACTCTAGCCACTCAGGGGTGCACATCGTTCCTAGTTGCTGAAATTACTTCTGCAGGTGCAAAAGCACACTGGTCATCTTTCGGGGTTGAAGAGGCAATTTTAGATGGAATTATGGTGATGGGTGACATCGATAGGATGGGACACTTGTTACGATTTTTACAAGTTGTAAAGATGCGAGGTACTGATCACTCTCGGGCAAAATATGCCTTAGAATTGACACCTATGGGTGTTATGATGACGCCGATGCTGAAGTGGGGGGTTGACACGTAATGATTGAGTTAGACCAACGGATTGCTGAACAACTCACCGAGATAACATTGAATTCTTCGCTACAAGTTCGCTGCGGGTCAAGTAACTCCTTTCTAGTTACAGCGTCACTCATTGAGCCGCTCATTAACGAATTTCAAATGGGCGGGGTTTACATTTCTGCTAGCCGCCCTGCACCTGAACTAATTGAAACCTTACAGGAAATTGATATCCCAATCGAAGGAATTCAATTCATTGATTGTGTCTCATCAGCATTGTTGGGTGGCACTGAAAATCAATTCACTAATATTTCATACATTGACAGCCCAATTATGCTTGAAAACATTCTTCTCAGGACCCTTTTTCATTTGCGCCAAATGCCTACAGAACAAAATTTCGTCATTCTAGATTCAGTAAACGCGCTGGCAATTTACAATGAAGAGAGAATGCTTGCAGAATATCTTCACACTTTCATCAATACCTTCCGTGCGCGTGATGTACTGAGTGCAGTAGTAACTGTACCGGACCAAACTCCTCCAAGTGTTCTTGCGAACCTTGACCTATACTGTACTGATTTAGTAGACCGTGGACAGGTTGTTATTTCCTAAGGTGATGATTTATGGCACGACGTATTGAATTTGATCCAGAGGATGTTGAGTTCTTCGGAGAAATTGCTAGCATCGGCTCACCAAAATTTGACAAGATGATGAAAGGAGGAGTTCCTCGCGGTTTTACAATTCTTTGTATTGGGGAGCCTGGTGCTGGAATGGACTTGTTCATGAAGCAGTTCACTTCAGTAGCTGAAGACCCTGAAAACACCGTTTTATTGTCAACTGCGGAAAGCCAAAACGAGATTTTACAGGTTTTCCGACGCTATGGATGGCCACTTGACCTCAAGGTGAGGACTCTTGGAGAAGAATACAATGAACAGGTACTTGAGAAGGACATGGAAGCAAGTCGGTTCCGCCTTGAAGGATTTACAATGCAAGATATTCAGAAACTTGCTCAGACCAGATTCGTCGAAGAAGATTCAACAGATTATCTAATTGCGATGGCAAGTCAAATCACATCACTCGGACCATTCTTCAGATGTGCAATTGATAACCTTGATTTCTTTTTCCAAAGAAACGAAGCTAGAAGAGTTATCTCAATGATCAGAATAATGCAAGCACATACTCAACTAAATCGTGGAATATTGTTAGTTTCTGCTTCAAGCGGTTCAATACCAGAAAGTGTACAGCGAGAACTATCTCTCATCTGTGATATCGTATTTGATTTTGAAGTCAAGATGATTGCTAACAATTTCGAAACTAGAATGGTGGTTAGAAAATTCCGAAACGCACCTGAAAATCTACGAGTTTACACCTTCCGTGTAACTGCCGAAGAAGGTATAACACCAGAGACAGTGGACAGAGTTGCGTGAGAGGGAAGAGATGAACCGAGCAAGAAGACTTACGAGAGAGCCGGAAGAGGCGGTTTCTCCAGTCATTGCAACAATTCTCCTCCTTGCAATTACCGTTCTACTAACCAGTGCGGTCTACTTGATGATGTCTTCAAGTGTGCAAGCACCAAACAAGGGCGTACCAACTGCCAAAGCTAGCGTTAGAATGCTTGATAATGGCTACCAAGTGGTCACAATTACCGAAATGAGTGCTCAAATTGAGACTTTCAAATGTAAGTTCCAACTAATCCCACCAGAGAGCGTTAGCATAATTGCAATTTCAGGTTATACATCTGATGCTAATGTCTACGGTGTGTCTGGCCAAAATATCTCATTCCAAGACCGAGATGCTGGATTCACAGTCAATACCGGCGATTACTTTGTGATAGATGCTGCCGCCGTTGGAAGTGATAGCGGAGATTGGACATTTAGAATGCTGTTTGAAGGAAGTGGCGGCCGAAGTAATGGCGAAATTTTCGCAGTTACCCTACCAGCAGCCTCCTGAAAATTTCGCGTGTGCAGCGCAAAGGGCTTGAATGGCAAACCCTCTCGCAGGTTTGAGATGTATGGGTGGACTTGAGGATTGGCAGCCGTACCACGCGGTTATCGGCAGAGAAGCGACTGGTGGTTCTGTCCCAATCGAGGCTCAAGATGTTACAACCCAAATCCAGTGGCAACTCGCACCATCAAAAAGTCATATGATTCGCTGGCTACTGCTTGCGGCTCAAGGCGAAAAAGACGTCACATTAAATTTCTCAGGGACACCTGGAGAAGATGTTGAATCAATGGCGAGATGCCTATCCCAACTAGGAGTT
>CAUZNH010000241.1:0-2664 GCA_963581345.1 Candidatus Thalassarchaeaceae archaeon
TTCAATGCCAATAGATTTCAAAAAACAATTCAGATTTATTATAAAAATACCCTAAATATAAGATGAACGGCTGAGGGTAAGTTTAGGGTCAGAATCTGCCAGTGCTTCCAAATCCACCTTCACCACGTTCGGTATCACCTAGGTCATCTGCGCTTACCTCAACAAACGAGACTTGTGGTACAGGAGAAATCACCAGTTGTGCTACTCTCTCACCTTTGGGGATAGTGTACGAATCACCTTCACCAATCCATGTTAGTAATACCATCAATTCCCCTCGATAGTCAGCATCTATAGTTCCTGGTGCGTTAGGTAAAATCAATCCTTTTGCGGCTAAGGAAGAGCGTGCTCTAACTTGCCCTTCAAACCCAGCGGGGATGGCGATTTTCAGTCCGGTTTTGATCTTCTCAGCAATACCCGAGCCAACTACCGTTTCCTCAACAGCTCTCAAATCCCAACCAGCAGCTAGTGAAGAGCCTTGAGTTGGTGCTTGAGCATCGGCATGAATTTTTACAAATTGGACGGTCACTTGCTCTTGCATCACTTCCTGCGGAGTGCGTCAAGGTTGTTGAATTAACGGTGGGCTTAACAACAGTGCGCAGGTCGGCGAATTCAATGGCAGACTTTGACTACGAGTCACTTCTCGACCGAGCCCGCGACAACATACCACAAGAGTTGTCGTCATCTGAGCGTTGGAAACTTCCAGAACCAGATGTGATGATTGAGGGAAGTCAAACGATTATCCGTAATTTTGGTGATATCATTGACATGATGGATAGAGATGGAAATCATGTTTATCATTTCTTGCAAAATGAACTAGGTACTTCTGGCTCAAGAGAGGACCGTCGTGTATTACTAAAAGGCAGAATCCCTCCTAAGAGAATCCGTGAAAAGTTAGGTAATTATGTGAAAACCTTCATTTTATGTGGTCAATGCAATGCTCCAGATACAAGTTTCATCAAGGAAGATAGAACGACTCTTCTCAAGTGTCAAGCTTGTGGGGCAACTCGCCCAGTTAGATTATAATCAGCCGTTTGGTTTACGAATTTAAGCTCGCTTCTGCTTCTGCAATTGATATTCTTACTGCCATCACTGTATCTGGTGTGACTGATATGCTTGAGATTCCACAATCAATTAGGAATGCAGGGAATTCATCAGGGTAGTCTGATGGTGCTTGGCCGCAGATTCCGATTTCAAGACCCGATTGAGTGAATTTCTTGACTGCATCTCTAATCATTGATTTCACTGCTGGCGACCGAGCATCAACTGGATGCTGATAACCTTCTAAATCGTCTCTAGATACAGCATACACTGTTTGGACTAAATCGTTTGAACCTATTGATCCTCCAGATAATTCCATTTTTTCTATGAAATTATCTGCATCTATCACGTTGGATGGTAGTTCAACCATCACAAATAATGGCACATTTGAGTCAGGTCCAACATTGTGCTCGTTGAGCAGGTGCTTGACCGCCTCGCCCTCTTCAGGCGAGCGACAAAACGGTACCATCAACTGAAGATTATCTAATCCAAAGTCATGCCTGACGGAAGCCATTGCTTCAAGTTCCATCTCAAATGCTGGCTTGAAATTTTCATCAAGGTATCGCGAAGCTCCACGCCATGCAATCATGGGGTTCTCTTCATTTGGCTCAAAGACCCTGCCACCGAGAAGTTCTCGGTATTCATTTGATTTGAAATCTGAGAGCCGGACAAGTACTGGGCGCGGATGGAATGCAGCACAGATTAATCCGACACCTTCGCGGAGTTTATCGATGAATAGTCCACGCTTATCATCGTATGACCATGCTCGTCTTTCAACTGCTTCAACTGCCGTACGGATTACTGATTCATCAGTAAGTTTTAGCGCTTCAATATATGGTTGTAGCCCTGCCCCTACCTCGCCGTTCTCAAGATATTCTAACAACTCTTGATAGTGGATAAATGTGAGTGGGTGTATACCAACTTCAGCAGATAGTACGAATTCAATTCTTGCTAAACCCACTCCATCAACAGGTAATTGAGAATCAGCAAGTGATTTTGTTGGAAACCCAACATTCAACTTTATCTTGGTGTTTAATTTGACAGTTGAATCGACCTCAATTTCTTCAATTTCAAAGGGATGATTTCCTGAGTAGATGAATCCCGTATCGCCCTCAGCACAACTTCCAGTAACTGTGGCCAAATTCTCTAGATCCATTGCACCTGCACAGCCAACAATTGCCGGAATGCCAAATTCACGAGCGATGATAGCAGCATGCGATGTTCTGCCACCTTTACGTGTGACAATCAATGATGCCTGTTTCATCAATGGTTCCCAGTCTGGAGTAGTCATTTCTGTGACTAAAACATCACCTTCCTCAAAGACTCGGTGTTCGTGCGTAATTTCCTCAATTCTAACTCCCTCTGCAAGCCTTTTTCTAATTGCTCTCTTACCTTCTAAGACTTCTTCGTAGGAACGGTAAGATCTTACTTTACCACATCCGATTCTCTTGCCGACTGCTTGACCAGTAGTTAGAACCAAGCCACTTTTCTTGAGTTTTTCAATCAATGAGACATCCATCTTGTAACGGATTAGTTTAGCAGAACTGGCTTGTGCGTGCACGGTTTCTGGTCTTGCTTGGACGATGAATAATTGATTGGCAACACCATCTTTTGCCCATTCAATAT
>CAUZNH010000242.1:0-2661 GCA_963581345.1 Candidatus Thalassarchaeaceae archaeon
AAATTCGGGTGATTGGGAAGTTTATCACAACGTCTCATATTCATTTGGGGCTATTGAAGCTGGAGTTTGGACGCATCTAGCAGTCACCTACGAAAGCAATACATTGAAACAATATCTCAATGGTAAATTAATACAAACAAACGTTGTACTAAATGGAAGTATTGATAGTATTGAACTATACAAAGTAGGTGTTAACAGGGGTGGGAATACCCATTATGAAGGATTGATTGATGACTTGAAAGTTTGGAACAGGACACTACAAGATTCTGAGGTGGCGGAAGTCAATGCTGCTGCTGCTGTAACTTGTTCTGACTACAGCAATGCAGGAAGTGGTGAAACATCTGTAGAACAAGACTATGATTTCAGTGATGATTTGAAAGGTCATGCTTGGATAGTATATGGCTATGGCATGAAAGATGGTTGGATTGCTGGAAATTATCGAATTGAAGTAGACTCCTTTGACGATAATGGTACACTGCTTGAAACCAATACAAGTTCGACTCAAAATTTGGCAACCTCGTGGAATTCGAAAACTATGCGTTTCAGGCCACCTGCAAACGCTTCATCGTTCAATGTCAAAATGGTTGCATTACTTGATACAGGTAGTAGAAATGGCTCAGTCTACTTTGACACCATGAATTTGCGAGCAATTCGCCCTCACTTTGAGTGGGTTGATGGCAGTATTGCGGAGACCGCCGTGAGTACCGGTGGCAGGACCTTCGCGTGGGATGCAACATACGGACAGAGTTTGGTGGTTGACCTCTTAGAGGATGGTGTGTCAGGAGTGAAGGGGTATGTGTATGAGCCCTATCTTTCAGCAGTTGGTTATCCAAATATACTTCTACCCTACTACGCTTATGGGTACAATTTCGCAGAAGTGAATTATGCTGCTAATCCCTTAATCTCATGGATGGGTACTGCGGTTGGTGACCCTAAGATGGCACCTTATTCAGACATTCTTCACGATATTGAAGTAGAGGCGGTTAGAGCAGATGGGAGATTGACGGCAGGTGTTAACGGAAGTATTGATGTGCTGTTGCAAAACCTTGCACCAGGTCCTGTAAATGGTACCCTTGAGGTGCGAGACAGAAATGGAAATACAATCCTTGCAAATGTTACAGTCCAGATGCCAGGTGGCAATGAAATTGGCTCTCGAAGAATTGTTTCAGTAAATCTTACACCAGCTCGAATTGGCTTCAATGAGTATGTCATCCGCTACATTGCTAGCGACTGGAAAAATCCTGAACGAGTTGTAGACAACAACCTTGGAATACTCAATACTGAGGTTAACGAACCCCCGACCATCAATAATTTGGTATGCTCATCATGGACTGTAAGCAGAGGGGATACTGTCGGATGTACAACTACTGTCAGTGATGATTTTGGTGTAGTACAAAGTCGACTTGGATGGCGACTTAACGGTAGTGGTGACAACTGGACTTTCATCAATTCAACTAGTGTTGATTACATTGCTTGGTATAGTGGTTTGACAATTCCAACTAATATTGAATTGGGTACTCTTGATCTAATTGCTGAAGTTAGAGATGGACAATTTCAGTACACTCTTCTACAACTTGATAACGCAATAGTAGTGACCAATGCTTTACACAATTGGTTCGGAGTTCATATCGCGGGAGTAGATACTAATGAATGGAACGGAGTCACAACACTCTCACCGTTCACTGCTCCAAAAACCGTAGCCCGTGACACTGACATTATACTCAAATCATGTGTTGTTGATGCTGACCACGACCCTTTGACTGAGTTACCGATGATAATCACTGATAGCGGTAATGTAAGCGGTGTTGAGCCAACTGATAGTGAATTTTCAGATGTCTTTTGCTACCAAGCAACTTGGCGTTTGGACTGGGGTAGTGAAACTAGTGATGTCACTGTTTATCTGTACGATTCGATTGGTAATCTGTTTACAACTAGATTGGTTTCTGTGCATGATGAGAAATTCAATGCAAATCTCACCCTCGTTGATTTTGATGGGGACTTGCTCGCTTTGGCAAGAGGTACAGGTGAGAGAATAGTAATCTCCCTATCTGATTATGATGACCCACTTTCAGACTATACCTACAATGTAACAGTTGAATGGCCAGGGCATTCAGAATATACTCGACATGGCGAAATTAATGCAGCAGAAATGATGCGACAAAACTCCTCTGTAACTTTACCTCCACCAGAGGCTGGATTAGTATTTGGTGAATTAATTGTCACATTGGAAATTACCGACATTGCACCAAATGGCGAAAGTCAAATTGTTGTAATGAATTGGACTATGCATCTACAACCCCCTCTTGTTTATGATATTGGCTTCTGCGAAGGGGAAGAATTACCCCTGACACGGGGTGAAGAAGCTCGTGGCTGGGTAATGATAGATCCTAACCGGCTGATTGAAGGAGCATCAGTCAACCTCGCTCAATCAGGTAATATCAAACCGATGCAATCGAGTAAGTGGGACTGGGATGATTGTCAATTCCCAGATTCAGCAGACTATCATTGGGGATTCATCATTTTAGCAGATAACAGTTTTACAGCCGGAGGTGCAACCTTACAGATTATTGCAAGGGATATTGATGGCTTGAGTGCGGTTGGGGAATTCACAGTTGAAATCGAGTATGGTCTTCCTCAAATCGTAAACCAATCTGGAGAGGT
>CAUZNH010000243.1:0-2611 GCA_963581345.1 Candidatus Thalassarchaeaceae archaeon
GGTTGTTTATGCAGTGGCGCCGGCTCGCACCAGCTTTGCTTGTGGTCGCGCTAATGTTGCTAGTTGTTGCATTGAAAACTCAAGATGCCGGCGGAATATCTCAAGAGGCTTTTGCAGTCTTGCTGATATTGTTTATTGGAATGTTCAGTTTTATTGTATTATCAGCACCTGAATCCAATGAAATGCGAGAGGCTCCAACTTCTTCCAAAACGGAACAAACTACCACTAGCAGTTCTCAATTGTCAGAGTCGGCTTTACCAGATCCTTTAGATGAAGGGTTTGACACACCTCTAATGTGATTTAACAACCAAAAAACCGAGTTGCTGAGTCATACCACTTTCAAGGGGTTACTCTACGCGAGTCACGCGGGAAAGGTATCACTTCTCGGATATGGTCTGCACCTGCTAACCAAGAGCACACTCTGTCAACTCCAAGTCCAAATCCACCGTGTGGCACACCACCGTATCGTCGCACATCAATGTAAAATTCGTAAGCATCACGTGGGGTACCTTCCTCATCTATACGCTCAAGAATCTCTTTTTCACTCCATGTGCGTTCACCTCCTCCGATTATCTCACCATACCCTTCAGGTGCTAGGAGGTCATGGCAAAGGACATACTTCGGGTCATCTGGGTCTGGCCTATGGTAGAATGGTTTTGCAATTCTAGGATAATGGGTGAGGAAATGTGGTACATCAAAATCTTGTGTCAGGATTTTCTCTTTTGAGTAATCCAAATCTTGTCCCCATTCAATATCAACACCCATACCTTGTAGGGTTTCAATTGCTTCATCATATCTAATTCTTGGATAAGGAGTGTCTGCATATCTAGCAACGAGGTCCAAATCTCTGCCAAGATTTTGCAATTCATCTGACCGCTCGTCAAGTAAGGTTGACGCGATGTTACGAACTAACGACTCGCCGTGTGCCATAACATCTGAGTTACCTCCCCAAGCTATTTCCATTTCAGCATGCCAAAATTCAGTCAAGTGGCGTCGAGTTCTGCTTTTTTCAGCACGGAATGATGGTGCAATCGTATACAGTCTTTCAAGCGCAGGCATTGCCGCTTCAGCGTATAGTTGCCATGATTGGGTAAGATACGCTTTTCGGCCAAAATAAGGTACTTCAAACAAAGTTGAACCGCCTTCTACAGCACCAGCCACAAAATTTGGTGCGTGATACTCAATAAAATCAAGGTCTCTAAAGTAAGAATGAATGGCTCCAAATACAGATGAGCGGATTTTCAACATTGTTGTCATGCGATTAGTTCTGAGATAGAGATGGCGGTTATCCAACAAGAATTCTGTCTCTCCTCCTTCAGCACCTTCCATTGCTGATTCGGTTATTGGGAATGGGTTGTCTGCATTGACAGGGCCAATAACTTGGCCACCTGTAACTACCATTTCATGCCCGCCAGGGGCTCTTTCATCGACATTGACCTTACCAGTGATCGTCACACTTGCTTCAATCAATGCAGATTTCAAACTTTCAAAACACTCATCACCGACATCATTTCGCTTGATAACACACTGTACAATACCTGTTGAATCGCGTAAAACAAGGAACCAAATTTTGTTTGAACCACGAGTTCTATGAACCCATCCTTTCAACTCAACTTCTTGGCCATCAAAGGTGCCATCATGCACATCACCGACCCACACATCCTTGGCCACCGTCAACCACCCTTGGCTTGGCGAATCGCTACTTCCATTTTAACCGAGCCCTTACAACGGCCGGATACATCTATTCGTGAGTAGCACAGCCAAGATTCTCCATGCGTGATGTTTCACGGAGGTCATCTCCCCGATTAGCGGTTTATGCGGTTGGTGGAAATGCCCTTTCTGACCCGGCTCTAAAAGGGGCTGAAGCGCGTAGCGCAGCAGAGGCAGTAATGGATGATGTGTTAGAGGATGTAGTTGACCTTTTAGAAGCAGGTATCAGGGTTGTAATAACACATGGGAACGGGCCACAGGTGGGAGAATTATTGCTAATGGAGGAATCCCTTTTTGAACGCAGAAGAGTTGAATCCTCAAATTTCACACCACAGCCACTCGGCCTAGATAATTGGGTGGCTGCGACTCAAGGAACTCTTGGCCACGAGATTGCTACTAATTTAGATAACATTCTACAGGCAAGAGGTAGGCACGAACAGGTTGTGACATTACTTACCAGAGTCGAAGTTGATGCAAATGATTCTGCATTTAGTCAGCCAACAAAACCGATTGGCCCGATTATAGACGACTTAGATGCGGTGCCAAGTAATTGGGAAATTGGGATTACTGATGTTGGTCCACGCCGTGTTGTAGCTTCTCCCAAGCCGATTTCAATCATTGATTCAGATGCCATCGAGGCCCTGATTTCTGCTGGTGCTGTGGTGTTATGTGCTGGCGGGGGAGGTATCCCAGTGATTTCCCATAATAGAGGTATTCAAGGGGTTGAAGCAGTGATTGATAAGGACCGAGTAAGCGCTTTATTGGCTGTGTCATTAAATGCTGACTTTCTTTTCATCTCAACTGCTGTAGATTCAGTGAAATTAGATTTCGGTAGTGATAATGAACATCGAATTACTACAATGTCAATTTCCGAAGCCAAGCAATATTTAGAGGACGGACA
>CAUZNH010000244.1:0-2609 GCA_963581345.1 Candidatus Thalassarchaeaceae archaeon
TGAACTCAAGGCTCCACCTCCGCATAGGTCTCTCCACGAACTAGAACTCCAGAGAGAAGGTCATTCACTCTCTTCCAAGAGCCCCTGATCCTCAAACTTCGCGACAGAGAGATTCACTAAAAGGTCGCCAAGGCAGTAAAAAGCACCAACTAACAATGGTGGATTCCACGCAGTTAAACCAGTCCATGGGACTTCATGTGACCAAGTCCAGTTTGCAAGATATGTGCCCCATAATTCCATCAAAAGAGCAACCCATGCCATTGTAGCATAGAGTGGCGGTTGAGGCCCCCATCTTGCGAAGGAGAAGACAAGAAGCAAAAGGAAAAATCCTGAAGTATCCCCCCCTGTCCAAACACCATAAGCAACCAAAGGAATGAATGGTATTAGAGATAGCATTGCTTTTCGAGCAGGAAGATGTTGAGAAATCCGGCGCCCAGCATCAAAAAGAAACCAATGTCCAACAGGAACAAATAGCGGCATTAATCCACGCTGGTACTCATAAATTAGCCACACTTCACTGAAAAAGAGTTCCATGGGAATAGCAAATGCAAGAACGGTTAGCATCTCTATTCTTTCCCGACGCTCCGCCTTAAAGAATAACCAAGCAAAAAGACCAATACACCAGATATTAACTGGTAACTCAGCATATTCTGCACTAACAAATAGGCCAACACCAATGGTTACGGCATACAGTGCAACCCTTCGCATATTATGGCCTCACGGTTCATAACTTCAATTTGATGGAAGCGCCTTTGAGAAATCCTCAGCATAGGCCTCTCCACGAACTAGAACTCTAGAGAGGAGTCAAAGTTGATTGAGGCGACGCGCTACTTCATTCTGGTCCAATTTCCAAGTAACTGCTAACAAGCCAAATAATGCTGGAATCAGCGCTAGCGATGGTGGTTCAAGCAAGACTAGCATCGGTAATGTGGCCAGTAGCAATAACGACGAAAACCATGTTGAAGTTACTGCAAGTCGTGAAGTGATTGGAGTTTTCCCATCACCTCTAACATACCAATCCCAGCCCCGTCGCCACAATCCAACCAGCAAGAGCAGGGAAATCCTAGGAAGAAACTTGAACACTTTAATTCCGGATTTTTCATCACGATAAACTGATTTTACCGGCACTGATTCAAAAGGTATTGAGTCTGCACCAATATTCAGTAACCACCAATTTGGATACCCATATCCTTGCCACTCGCTTACCCAATCCCATTGCCGCAATGCATCAACTGTTACGGCAGTGTAGCCACACTGTGGGTCTTTCACCTCACGACCGCTAGCGAGAGAGGTTAGTTTGCCCAAAACCCATGAACCAATTCGTCTATTTTTCGGCATTTTCCCAAGCCCTTCATGGTGTGAGAAGCGATCACCTTTGACGAATGGAACTCTTTTGAGAGGGGTGAGGAGATTGTCAATATCTAGGGGGTCCATTTGCCCATCCCCAGCCATTACCACAACTGCCCAATCATCAGTGCTATCGTTACCACTATCTAACTGAGAAATTACCTCAGCGTATCCCCTAGCGATTGCCCCTCCTACGCCAAGACCGGTGGTTCTGACGATTTTCCCGAACTTCGGTAGTACTGATTTGGCTTGTTGATATGTCATGTCAGTTGAGCCATCATCAACAACTATCAGTGAATCCACCCATGATGGAATGGAATTGATTGCTGACTCTATTTGCGCCTCCTCATTGAATGCTGGCATTACTACTGCCACCCGCCACCCGTTGCGCATTAATTCAGTGGCGGCGGGCACGGTCTTTCAATGAGTTACACCTTTTTGCTACTTGACAAGGCGAATCATTAACCCTTAGACCGGCGCGACGAAGAGTTGGGAAGCATGCGATTAGTGTTTGTTGCTCGGAAACAATCACTTCGCCTCGGCTCGGCTGTGAGTCGAGGTATTGACTTTGTAGACGAAGTGGTTGTCATCTCCTTAGGCGAAGATGAAAAACAGCGTGAGATGGTTGAGAAAGCAGGTGGGATATTTGTGGTTCATGAAGGGATGCCACATGCTCCAAGCCTAGCTCGCACCTTACTTGCAATGGACTTGCCTGAAACCGATAATACTGTGGCTATTGGACTAGACAAAGATTGGAAACTGAAGAACCTACCACGACATATCGCCCTTTCGAGAAGCCGGCATGATATCTACATGGCTTTCAAACATAGAAGTTTCAACCAACGTACTAAGGACATACCCGCTTCATCTGAAGCGATTACAATCGCTTCGTATTCATATGAAGATGCGGCAATTTCTGTTTGTGCCTTCACCAAAGAAGGGTTACGCGCACTCGCAGCAGCTAAGGATAGTGGAAAACCTGCTGACCTGCCTCGTGAACTAAAAGTCAGAATTATTGAATTAGAAGCCACTCCAGTTGGCAAAGAATTGGAATCGTTGACGAGTGCCTCACGCTTTGCACAACTATTCTACTGGATGCTTGAATCAAAACACCCACTTATTGTACTTGGAATACCAGGTATTATTTTCTTCACAGTGGGATACAAGATGGCCACTGCATTGATTGATGTGGGTGGCCCCCACGATACTGTAAGCATTGGAGTTGCATTAGCGGCCTTTGCTGTCACCTTCATCGGTGTGCT
>CAUZNH010000245.1:0-2605 GCA_963581345.1 Candidatus Thalassarchaeaceae archaeon
CACCCCCTAGGGTTTTGGAGGATCTTTTCATTGACGCGGGTATGGAACCACCCGGAAACCTCAGTCTTTACCTTAATCGTCTCAGAGAACGCCATTTCATAGAATATCCTGGTAGTGAAGGAAACCGCAAGAATCGTTATGCTGTTCTTACTACTGAAGGTCGCTCACATCTTGACAACCGTTCAAGGGAGTGACAATTTTGTCTGACGAAGTCCAGAAGGACTTCTCTTTCCAATCCTTCATTGGAGCGGAAATGGCTGATGCAGATTTTGAAGGTGCAAATTTGCGTCGTGCAATCTTTGATGGCGCTAATCTTGAAGGTGCAAATTTCTCGGGTGCGGATTTACGAAAAGCCTCCTTTATAGGAGCTAATTTAATGAAAGCGGCGCTAGATGGTGCTGATTTACGCAGAGCAAAATTCCGGAAGGCCAAACTTTCACTTTCTAATATGCAAGATGCAAAATTAGAGGGTGCCGACATGCGTGGCATCCGCGGTCGATATGCGATTTGGAGGCGGGCAGATTGGTGGAATGCTCGTATGGATGATTCGTTGTCAAGAGCACTCAACAAGAAATGGCCAAGAACTCAAAACGAATGAGTAATCAATTGATATTTGCTGATTAGGTGTGATGCTTTTGCAGAAATATTTCACCTTCCTCTATGAGGAAGGGGGAAATGACTTGATGGTGAAAGAAAGTCGGAAGTATGCTGGAGGGTGCCCTATGTCAATTGAAAAACCGGATATTTCTCCATTTTTCGTCATCTCTTTGATGTTTTTATCGGTATTATCGCCGATTGCGGGCTTCTCTGCTGCTGGCGGAGGCCAAGGTATCATCACTACCTTTGCTGATGGTAATTATTCAATGCCGTTAATTCTCAACGGTGGGTCTGCGAATAGCGATTCAATTCTGGCTTTAGAGCGAAATTCAACAGTGAATAATGCAGTTTTTGAAATCAGTTACAGCGCAATGTCATCAACCCCCGGAGATGTCACCCTGGATATCGGAAATGATTCACAATACGAGTGGGCGTGGAACACACTGGGGTATGGAAATCTTGGGGCTCAGACAGAATTTTCATCTGGTCTAACCACCAGCAATGGAAGTATTGATTCAACTGGGAATATTATCGGAGAAATTTATCTTCCTTCACAAGGCCAGATTCAATATGCCGAAATGTATGCAGAATTTGCGCCCGATTATGGGGGTGGGTTCGTCGCAACTGGTGTGATAGATTCTCTTGCGGTTGGTGATACAGATGGTGATGGACTTCCAGAACCAGTCTTCCTTCAGCGAACTCATACATGGGCAAATGGGACAGTAAGTCCTGCTGTTGGCACATTTGATTGGTCTTTAGCAAATGGATTTTCAGCGATATCTTGGTATTCAATTTGTGATGGTGCTGGCGAATTAGTTGTAGCAGATTTCAACGATGATGGTTTTGATGATGTTGCATCATTTGACAACACAAATGCCAGTGCATGCATGCTTTTTACCCAATCAAATGGAAGTTGGGGAGCCAATACCAATCAGTCACTAGGAATGGGTGCTAGTGGTATTGATAGTGGTGATATGGATGGGGATGGTGATTATGAACTCATATCAATACATGGTGATGGATATTTGAGGGAATTTGTTTTCAACACTCAAAATGGTTCATTTGGTTTAGGAGCAGAATCTCTTGTGTCAGCTAATGGAACCGCAATGCAAGCAACTCTTGGAACGCTGGCAGTTGGTAAATTCTGGGGTTCTGGAAATGACACAGTAGTAGTCGCGGATGCAATGGATGGCCACGTAACGATGTGGAATGTATCCCAAGGGAATTGGGTTGTTGGGATTCCAGGCTCATCCTTTGATTGTATCAAAAGTGGAATGACTACTCTTGATTGGAATGGTGACGGGCTTCTTGATGTGCTTGGAAATACCGATATGGGGGTTTGTACAGCCACTTTCAATGGTACAGGTTGGTCTACTAATGAAACGAATTCAATGCAATTGGATAATTATTCAATCGGTGATTGGAATGGCAATGGAAGCACTGACATCCTCCAGCCATTGGAAGGGAACAGCGATGGGAATGATGCAACTCCTACAGGCTATTTGCAGGTCCGGCCATTTGGAGTGAACGGCACTATTGGTAGCACTTCACGAACTATTTTCCCTCATACTGCGCCTAAACATGTGTTACTTGCTGATATGGATGGAGATGGACTTTCAGAACATTTGGTTGCCGCCGGTGAGTCTTCAAAGGGGCTATTCATAGCAGGATGGCATACGGTTTCTCTAGATTTTGATATGGATAATAATGCTGAAGGAGATCTAATCGGTTATGCTGGTGATGGCCAAAGTGGAGTTGATAAACTAAATTGGACTGACGTGGGTAATATTTCATCATCATTACCTCAAACATTTTCTCTAATGTCAAATCAAGATGATTTCTATGGGACACCAATAACGACCATCAGACCGATGGGCGTTTCAATTGGGGATGGGATAGTTAGCCTCAGCCAAATGAACATCACTTACGATGCAACATTCACCGTTGACATTAATCCGAGTGCTGGGAATCTATCAAATCTGCTGAACTCAATGATGGTCCCAGGTAG
>CAUZNH010000246.1:0-2585 GCA_963581345.1 Candidatus Thalassarchaeaceae archaeon
AATTTTACGCTCAATGCAAGGGCTGCGTGGATGGGACATCGTTGAATCGCACGCTAAAGCAGGGCCATGGTTTGCTCGTATGCAAACAACCACTGGTGTCTGAACTAACCCTATTAGCCTGGATTCAGGGTCTAATCGTAATGCATTTTTGGTATGGCGAAGGTCAAACCAAATGCTAGAGCACCTAGGCAACAGGCACTGCCATACGGCCCTTGTGAAAGGAAGACAAATACCGCTGCCATTCGTAACATTCCCCTTCCACCATCACGATATCCAAGGACTGTTGCTACCATTCCAATAAGTGCAATTCCCGAAAAACCAACACCAATCATCACGTACAATCCAGCGGCTGAAGAATCATACAACTCCTTTTCATTTGCAGCTTCATAAGGGACATAATTGATGAATGAACCATCTTCACTTTCTTGTTCGAATGTCTCATCACTGGGAAAGGTAAGACGGAGGGTGGTGAATCCGACCGGTTCAAATGTCATTTTCGGAGAGGGGTTGAGCAGTACCAAGTGTTGCACAAGTTGGGCGGTTCCTCGCGAACCATTGGCTATCATCAAAACTTGTACACCAGGATCCAATCCTTCAATTCTAAAATTACCATTTTCATCAGTTGTGTTGCCCTTCTCGATAATTATCCCATCATCTCTTCTAACAGTCACTTGAACTATGTGATTAGGCGCTGCAGAACCATCTTCATAGACAACAGTGCCAAGTAAAATTGCGCTACCAGGTGTTGCGCCTTGTGCATCTAGATTGATGAAGCGGCGATGATTGATTAGACCAGAATCACCGTCAATATAATCCAAGCCGTTAATGAATCCAAGCATGGCAGTAACGAGTAATAAAGCACTGAGCCAGAACACCATAGGGTGTTGTCGGAGGTCCGAAGGTAGCATGATGCGCGCACCAGAGGATGAGAACACAGAATCCTCTACTTCAGGAAGTCCAGTTAGAACTGGTTTTGAAGACTCAGATGTACTTTCGTCTGCCAGTTCAACAGGCTCTTCATCTTCCTCCATAGTTATTGGGAATGCGGGGTTACTTATCCAACTTTACAACCAAAGGTGACAAGTGAGGGGGCCTACCTTGAGTTGTTATGAGCAACAAAGTAGTCGTGACATGGAGCGGCTCGAAAGAAGATGCGCAGGCATTACTACAAGCGATTTCACCTGATGACTCGGAATCCTTCACAATTGATTTGGATATTGAGGATGATTTTGCTACTTTAACTATCATAGTCAGCGAACAATCGGTCCGTACCCTGAGAACTACGATTGATGACATATTGGCATGCCTTTCGGCAGCAGAATCTGCAATTAGTGAAGTGTAAAGCCGATTCTGAGAATTTTTCCCACTACAATTCTCTATCGCACCCTTGAAACATGGTGGCGATTTCCACAAAGTGATGGAAACCAACTCCGGCCGTCAAGACCTCCCTCACGACCGTAGTGCTGAATTGTGGGTTGACCACCAAGCCACCGAAAAACTTGGTTCAAGCATCAGGAGGTGGGTGACTACTTTGATGCACGATGAAGGAATCAATAATCCACTCGCCCGTGATGAGGATACCGTGAAGGCAAAAGTATGGACTAAACAGGAAGGTACTGTAGCCGGTCTTAACGCCGCAGACCATCTTCTCAGAGAATGGATGCCTGGTGCAAAATGGCATTGGTCAGTTGGCGATGGAGCCAAAGTAAATGCTGGGAAAGTAATTCTAGATATTGAAGGTGGCCGAGAACAGGTCTTGGCTGCAGAACGCATCATCCTCAACTTAATCGGCAGACTTTCAGGAATTGCCACCAATTGTTCACTTTGGGTAGAAAAAGCGGCGCCCGTCGGTGTAGCCGCAACTCGAAAAGTTCACTGGGGCATGTTAGACAAATGGGCTGTCCATCTTGGTGGGGGATTGACACACCGACTAAACAGGAAGGATGCGAGAATGATCAAAGAAAATGACCTTGCGTCATTGATTCACAAAGAAGAAAAAAGGCCACGAGGGATTGCCAGAGTGGTTAGTGAGTTAGATTTGGAATCCCTTGGTGCATTCATTGTATTAGAAGTTCGAACCATTGATGAAGCAATTAGAGCGGCTGAAACGTGGGCTCAACGAATGGAGAAAGAAGGGCGTGAAGATCGTCTAACTGTGATGCTTGATAACATGGAGATTGAAAAAGCGAAAGAGGTCATTCTTGACTTAGAAACTCGGCAGTTTCGCGAGTTGGTAATTATTGAAGCAAGCGGTGGAATCTCATTTGAGGACCTACCAATCTGGAGCAAATTAGGTGTTGATGTAATCTCTTCAAGTAAGTTACATTGTGGAACAGATGCTCTTGATGTGTCAATGTTGTTTGATGGAGCATAGGTGAACTCAATGGGTGAGGTACCCCGTAGTCACCCGCGCTACAACTCCTTAATGGGGCGTAAATTGTTGACTGAAGCAGCAACAGATGGACTTTTGGCTGACTCGGCTTTGATTGCACATGGGAGAGGAGAGGCGTATGACTACTTACTCGGTGAAACAACTTGTGAAAGTGCTCTAGAGGCGATTAAACAATCTGCATTACTAATGAAAC
>CAUZNH010000247.1:0-2573 GCA_963581345.1 Candidatus Thalassarchaeaceae archaeon
AGGCTCAGGTATGGTGGCTCCGCGTCTCGACTAATTACCCGCTCCATTCCTGCAATGCCGCCAATATACATGATTCCCGCTATGGCGATTTTGTAACCGGTATTTATTGTTGTTGAAAGTAATTACCGATTATCCGCGTCTATTCGGAATAACGCCCTCGGCCATACAAATCATAGTGGTTAAATGCCCCACCTTAGTGGAAGGGTTGTGAAGTACCGGCCCTATGGGCTGTGAGAATGAGATTGGGAGATGGTGGTTGATGCAGTCGGCATTGAAAGATATCGTTTCCAGTGCAGAATATTTCGTCACAAAACATCAAACACAGCGTGACGAATGGAACGCAAAAGTTGTTGAAAACAAATCGCGCCGTGAACAGGTAAACGGCCAAAAGCGTGAGATATATGATGAGATTGAGCGTCAGCGCAATGTTCGCGATAAAGAGAACACTATGGTGCGTGAGGCAAAGGCCGAGCGAGAAAAGGCAAACAAGGAATTCAAAATCCTAAGAACTGAAACCCATGGTGCTGATGCAGAAAACAAAGGCCAACGTCGAAGCGAAGATAGTCCTGAATTCATTCGAAAAAGGATGAATAAGTTAGAGATGGATCACATGATTGCGAGGATTACTGATAAGAAATTCCAAGAACAAATAAATTTATTAAAAAATCAATTACGGGTTGCTGAAGAGAAAAGAAAACCAGCCGGTGGTAGCGATGATAATAGTGAACTTGATGCATTACAAGTTTTTTGTGATGCTGCTCACAGTAGAGTTATTGCTGCAGCAGAAGCAGCTCAATCCGCCCATGATTTGATGGGGAAATTAACTGATGAGACACGTCGATTAAATGATGAGCATGAATTGGCACACCGAGCGTTTGTTTTTGCCAAAGTAGAAGCAGACAGAGAACATCAATACTACATTGTCGCAATGCGTTGCATTTGGAGTTCAAGGCATCTGCTTAAAGCAGCCAAAGACCGTGCCGATGGGGTCCAACCATCCAAGGCCGATTCACTTCCTGCAAATGTCGATTTGATGAGTGCTTTGATGGCTGGAAAAACGTTGTCTACTGAACAATTGATGACTATGAGGCGTGAAGATTAACGGGGTGTGAAATTTGATTGAATCCTCCGATATTTCTGAAATATTAAGCAATTATGATCGTATGAAGTTACGTATCGGAATGACTGCAAGCCACTCTGCATTGGATATTTGCGATGGAGCGATTGAAGAGGGATTCCCAACAGTCGCCTACTGTCAAAAGGGCCGGGAGAAGACCTACTCTGAATATTTCAAGACCGTAAGAAACCAATCTGGCCGAGTTACCCGAGGGATGGTTGACAAGGCAATTGTGCTTGACCGCTTTGATGAAGTGTTAGAGCCTTCTTTTCAACAAGTCATGAGGGACAGAAATGTGGTTTACATCCCAAATCGCTCGTTCACATCTTACTGTGGGATGTCACAAATTGAGAACGATTTCCGAGTGCCAATGTTTGGTAGCCGAAACATGCTTCGAATGGAAGAGCGAACAGAAGAACAGGATTACTATTGGATTCTTGATAAAGCAGGATTACCTTACCCCGAAGCAATTGAAAATCCCGAAGATATCGATTGTTTGGTAATTGTGAAGTTACATCATGCAGAAAAGATACTTGAGCGAGGATTTTTCACTTGTGCCTCTTTTTCTGAGTACAAAGAAAAATCAGAAGCCCTTCTTCAACAAGGCGTGATAGATGAAGCAAGTTTAGCAGGTGCTAGAATTGAGCGTTATGTAATTGGGCCTGTATTCAATCTCAACTTTTTCTATAGTCCATTAGAAGAGGAGATGTCAAAACTAGAATTACTAGGTGTTGATTGGAGATTCGAATCAAGTTTAGATGGCCATGTGAGACTTCCAGCACCACAGCAAATGACCATGCCAATCCATCAGCAAATACCAGAGATGACTGTAGTGGGTCATAACACAGCCACCATTAGGGAGAGTTTACTTGAGGAGGCCTTTGCATTGGGTGAAAAATTCATCACCGCTAGTAAGGAACATTACGACCCAGGAATTATTGGTCCATTTTGTTTGCAAACTTGTATTGATAAAGACATGAATTATTCAATCTACGATGTTGCTCCTCGTGTTGGAGGGGGGACCAATGTGCATATGAGTGTAGGTCATCCTTATGGGAATTCAACATGGCGAAAGCCAATGAGTAGCGGACGAAGAATCGCTATGGAACTAAGAAATGCTGTTGAACAGGATCGATTAGACGAAGTACTAACTTGAGATAATAGTGTATTATAGTTCAAACTATTCTCTTTCTATCTTCTAGGAATTACTAGAGCAGTGGTAGCAAGTTTTCAGATGCGATTTCAATCTGTTTACGTACCATTCCAAGATTTGCGCCTTTCTCTGTTTTACAAACAATTGAGTAAGAATCGTTGATTGTTGCAACGACTAGAATCCCATCGACCCCATTCAAAGTAACGATTCTTGGCTCCCCTAATTCAATATTAGAGAGTAATATACTTGCAGTATTGAGTATTGATGGTATTAATGAGCCGATTCCTTCTAGGAATATTGCAG
>CAUZNH010000248.1:0-2570 GCA_963581345.1 Candidatus Thalassarchaeaceae archaeon
CAAGTCAGCGAGGCTAGTCAATGGCAGATCATTCCAGTTAACCCAACCAGTGGTGAAGCTAGCGGGAACTCCTCATTTAGGGATGGGGATATTGGTTGGGCAGAAGTCCCAGTAAGCAACTCAGGTGAGGTTGGCTTCAATGGTAGCATAGGATTTGCTATTGATGATGAAGCTTATCTATTTCAAAATCTGACCATACCCCCTCAATCTTCAACACCGGTCAATTTTTCAATTCCGCAACTATTTGAGAATAATTTAACATCGCTTAAAGTAAATTTATCAGGGCAAGTGACGACTCATGAAATGTCTGTTGGCCCCCCTCCTTTACCGAGATTAGAAATTATTGCAAATGTTGATAATTCTACTCCTCAGTTAGGTCAGCAGGTTATTTGGACAGTGAACTTGAGTAACTCTGGCGAGTTGTCATGGATAGGAGAACTACAATGTACATTTTCCAATTCTGTGGTATTTAGTGAATCTTTCTTTGTAAATCAAGGTGAGGGACAATCCCGACAATTTTCACTTTCGGTCCGCCCTGGTGCATTGGATTGCTCAGCACTTACTACTGCTAGACTTCACGATGATTCAGTAACCAGTTTTTCACACACTTACGATATGGACGCAGCACACTTCTCTACTGCGGGTAGTGCTGGTTTGGCTATTGTCGGGACTAATTTCCATGTTGGTGATGACTTACAAGCAACACTAATCGCCCACAATGGCGGGGATTTCCAAGGTAATGCAAGGCTGTCAATAAGTGATTCTTCAAGTTCTTCTGAAGGATTGTCAAGGCAATTTTCAGTTGGCAATAGTTTGCAGTTAGATGTTAGGCATACGCTTCAAGGAAGTGCTGGAAGTCGTATTCTGTCTTGGTCTGTTATCAGTGAAGATGGTTTGGTTGATGAGAATCTTTCAGGGCAGATTGAGGTTCAAGTGTCCCCTTCACAACAATTGCAAGGTGAAGTAACATCTGTTGACTGGACTACATCTGATGGCTTGGTCGCTGAGATTGACTTACAATTGTCCGAAGGTCGTTCCCGTACTGTCAGAGTTCAGGTTGGTCACTCTAATGGTGATGATTCTGTAACGGTGATAGATACTGACGTTGAATTGGCGCCAGGTCAACGTTCTCTTACCTTTGATTTGGGTGAACCTCAGGAGGCTGACGAAGTTTGGCTTTCTTTGGAAGTTAGTGATTGGATGCCAGCTCAGTTATCACAGATGAGTGCCACACGTTCAGCGAGTAAACCAGATGTTCAGCCCAGTGCAATTTTAGGGATATCCACTCCTGCCGTACCAGTAAATGGTGAGTCTGCGACCATAGCCTACACCTTGTCAAATGCTGGTAGTGACAATATCGCAGGCGGTGTACTTGTGCTCAAAGTGTCTTCAACGAATGAAATTCTTTGGCAGGCCTCAGCACCATTGGTGGAAGCTGGAGATAGCGAATCTGGTGAGATTAGTGTTGACGATTGGCCGGAAGGGGCATCTGTCGGTCTACACCTTGAATGGCGAAGTGGCGGAAGCCAAACAATAACCACGAAATCATATCCATCCAAAGCACCAACCATTTCTGATTCATTTGATATTCCTTGGGCTGCCATCATTTATGGGGCAATAGCCGGAATAGTCATCTCTGCAGTTGCTCGATTCGTATTTGTGTGGCAAGGAGAAGATCCAGATGAAAAGAAACAACTTCGTTCACAAAGGCGGGATGCGAGAGCGAGGGCTAAAGAAGACGCGAAAAAGGTTAGACAGGAGAAGTTGAATCCTACTGGTAAACAGGAGGTTGGTTGCCCATCGTGTGGCATGACCCTACGGGTCCCGAACGATTATGATGGCCAAGCACGGTGCCCAGCATGTACAAGTGTGTTCCCAGTAACACCTGTTGAAATTTCAGAACCAGAACCAGAGCCAGAGCCAGAAAAGATAGCCAAAGACGATGACGATATTGAGCAAGTGGTTGATTCAGAAACGGCCCAATCATCTATCCGCGAATTGAAGAAGAAAAGCGCCATAGTTTCTACACCAACCTCCACAAAACCCCTACAAGTAGTGAAAAAGAAAAGTAAGCCATCAACGGCATCAACTACCATGTCATCTATTTCAACGGGTGATGAAATACGCTGTCCATCCTGCGGACAGAGATTAAAAGTGCCTTATGACAGGCGACCAATTACAGCAAAGTGTCCGCGGTGTGAAACAAAATTCATGGCTGAAAAACAGTGAGGTCAGAATATGTCGATTCCTATTCAAGAAGATCAAGAGATGTATCTCAAGAAACTCTTTGAAATTCACCTAATAGATAGTAGTGAGCCAATTCGAACTAGCCGAATTGCGGATGAGATGAATGTATCAGCCCCAAGTGCAAGTGAGATGCTGAAACGGCTTGGGCGTAAAGGATTTGTTGACTATGTACCATACAAAGGTGTGACATTAACTCAACAAGGTATTGATGCTGCCAGCCGCGTCAAGCGAAGAGAAGCATTAATGGAGGTGTTTCTGATTCAGATGTTGGATTTTAGAGGGGATGTAAAAGATGTCGCTTGTCGCCTAGAACACGCTTTGAC
>CAUZNH010000249.1:0-2570 GCA_963581345.1 Candidatus Thalassarchaeaceae archaeon
GAGTTGAAGTCCCAAATGTGTCTACTCGAATACTAACTGGTTTAGCGACTCCAATAACATACGCCAGTTGAATTTCACAACGCTCGGCAAGGCCTGCTGCTACGACATGTTTTGCTGCCCATCGTGCCGCGTAAGCTCCTGAGCGGTCAACCTTACTCGGGTCTTTCCCAGAGAAAGCCCCACCTCCATGACGACCCATCCCACCATAGGTGTCAACGATTACTTTCCGACCTGTAAGCCCAGCGTCAGTCTGTGGTCCACCAGGGTCTGCGAATCTTCCGGTCCCATTAACAATAATCGTGGTATTCTCATCCAATAGTGAACTTGGTAATGCATGCTCAATAACATGCTTGCGGATTTGTGATTTTACAAATTTATGTTCTTCTTTCTCATCGCCACCAAATTGATCTTTCAAGCGATCATCATGTTGAATGGCAATTATCACAGTGTGAACCCTACTTGGTTTTCCAGACTCATCATACTCAATCGTCACCTGACTTTTGCCATCTGGCCTTACCCAAGAAAGGTGGCCTTCCGCTTCAACGGGTAATTCTCGAACATTCTTCAAACGTCGCGACAACCTTTGTGATAACGCGGCTGCGAGAGGGAAATAACGGCCTTTTAACTCATCATATTCTTCGGTCTCAGTGCAAGCATAACCAAACATCAACCCTTGATCCCCGGCCCCATTCCGGTCAACTCCTTTTGCAATATCGGGTGCTTGAGTTGAGATTAATTTTTGAACCTTACACTGAGAATTGGAGGTAGCATTTAAGCCAATCTCATGGTCATTATATCCAATCATTCCAGCTGTTTTTCTAGCAATTGATTCGTAGTCAGGAGCAGCACCATCAAGACAGACTTCCCCTGCTAAGACAATATGGCCCATACCGTCAACCGTTTTCACCAACGTTTCAACCGCAACACGAGCAGTCGGGTCAACTTCCAAGCAAGCATCTACAATGGCATCAGAAATAGCATCACATAACTTGTCGGGATGCCCACAGGTTACCGACTCGGAGGTGAATAACAATCCTTCACCACCCATGTTTTCAAGGCGCTCGGTGGATGCCTAATAACCTGACCGCAAAAGATGGAAATATGTTAATTAAAGTGAGTCAAGCCTTTCGTTACAGATTGTTAATCCAGATTCATCACCAATCGCTTCAAATTTCTGTTTTAAATTTATCAAAATTATCATTGCTTCAGCAGGAGGTAGGATTGCGGATAATTGGAAACCTACGTGCCCAATCGTTGGCATTGGTGGCTGTAATTCCCAAGAAGATTGTAATAACCTTGATTTTTCATCATCAGTTATGACAGGATTTCTCAACTGCGCCAACACTAACTCAGCATAGAGAAGAGGATGAGGTTGGCTAGATTCAGAACCAATATTTGAGAGTATTAATTCTACCTCAGATGGTACTGGCCAACCAACACCTGATTGTGCTGCAACCCGACATTGAATCCGAGCATAACTTGCCCCCCACAGATTCTGACGGAGTTTTGAAGCACCTGAAAGTTCCTTGGGAATATCAGAGAGAGAGACTTTCTCGCCTTGACGTAAAGCCAATTCAGCCTTCCTTAACAAAACTTCAGGGTGCCCATCTGGTAACTCATCAAGTAATTGGGAAACCGAATCGGGAGAGTGACTAAGCAGAACATCGTGCAACATCAGTGCACAATCCATACGGTCAACGGGGTCTCTAATTTGTGAAATGACTGCGATTAAATCTAACGCGTTGTCTACTCGAGCACCAAGACTCGCAGCAGCCAAAATGCACCGCGCTTCACCTACCGGATTACCGCGCTTCCGGTGGAGTCCCCCTGCTCTAGACAGGTGGTCTAATGCAGAAGGCAAATCACCTTGACTACGCCGTAGTTCAGCTAATTCGAGGTGTAAACCAATTGCCTCAGATGACAAATCATCGTCTGTATCTACCTCATCAGCCTCTGGCGGGGATTCCAAAAGTGGCATCCCATCATGAATCTCGGCATTGCGTAACAAGTCAGCAAGAGAAAGCGCATCAGGATAACGTTGCCCACCTCGACTAAACCACTTGTTTACTAGGGCCTTCAATTCAACTTGAACCAAACTACCTTCATCGCCAATTGACAACACATCTGAGTGTTCAATTTCTGAAATTAAATCGTGAACTCCGTCAATACCCATCTCACTCAAAGAATATGTCATCACCCTACGGCGTTCACCGACAACACGCTTGCGTTTATTGGTTAGTAAATGTTCTTCAATCAGACCACTCAAAGCCCTTGAGACATGGGATTGGGCCATGCCTAACCGATGTGCTATACCAACTTGACTAAACCTCCTAGGCAACTCATATTGATCTTGAAAATCAGGAGCATCTGAGAGCGCAAGCAGCACTCTTTCGCGATTTGTGATGCGCGGTGCTTGGCCCATGTCAAACCTTTGAGAGGGGGTTCGGTTGATGAATGAAACGACTCACTCTATCACCACCACAATGGAACAATACCAAAATTGCAGTAGAAATCAAACAATTTCTAATGGCACATCTAAATTGATAGAAGTTGGTGTAAGTTCGGAGAAA
>CAUZNH010000250.1:0-2554 GCA_963581345.1 Candidatus Thalassarchaeaceae archaeon
TTAAATCGTGAGTATATCCATATCCCCTCAGCGCACCAATGGTTCCAAGTCTCTTTTCTACGAAATCCATGATTTCAGTAACCTCTTTTGGATTGGGCATTTTAGTAGTTGCTTCGTAGAACTCGCGTGAGTAGAACCACGCTGAATCAACGTTCAAGGCTTCTTTGTCCAACTCAGCTGGGTTCAACCGGGTCGTAAGAACAAGAGGGGCATCCATCCTCCCTCCTCTATTAGCAGGTAATATTTCCTTAGAGAAATTCAGTAACCCATCTAGCAACAACATGATGCAATCCTCGTCACCATCACAGTTCCTACGCTTTGCAGCATGGAAAAGTGTGTGTGCATAGCCACCTGAGGCATCAGTAAATCCAATGATTCTGCACAGTACACCACCTGATGTATGTGGTGCTAAAGCAATCCCCAACTGACCTACAAGTCCTTCAGCATCTTCAATATTATAATGCGGCTCCATTTTGTAAAATCTGATTAACAATTCATCAATGAAATTACAGGTATTCAATAGATGATCGATTCCTTTTGTGCTAGGAATGAAATCTTGAGGGAACAACTCAACAACCTGAGTGTCTGATTCTAATGGCTTACCATCCACATCTGAACCATAGCCTAGTTGCACCAAACGTTGCCATGAGGTTCCTATTTCACAGGGCCGGAAATGAGTAACTGGAATGTCAGACATGTCGAAACGCACGGTGCCATCACGAAACACCGGTAAATTGTGGCGGGCGCGTAAAATACCCTTCTCAAGAGGTTCTGGGGTTTGAGTTTTAGAAATTAAAACCTTCACACATTTCATCTTGGGAATTTTGTCAATACCTAGTTCTTCAATCTTGGATTCAAGGATCTTTGTAAGCGGAATTGTTTGAAATTCTCCTTGACGTCGGCTATTTGAATTTGATGATTTTATTGTCAAGGTTCTACCGTTACAAGATGATGTTGGATCATCTTCAACAAGGCGGTGGTGACATCTGAGAAATGGTGAAGCACGGCTACATTTAGTACATTCACGCGGACCCATTGAGACACGTAGGTTCCCTCTGCTTGAGGCCACTGTGAGCAAACGCTGAGGGCCACCTTGGACATCCACTGGAAATAATGAATGGACTAAGGTTTTCATTCTGCAAGCAGCCTTTTCGGGTCGAGCCATTCTAGCCCCAATGCGAACTGGTGCATTGTGCTCCCACCTCACTTCACTGCATTCTCTAATGATGTGTAGTATCCCATCAACTGCATGGTCATCGAGCAACTTTTGAGCAGCAATGAGCCTATCTGGATTAGCAGTTCCTTCGTCAAGGACCTTCGCTGCCGCTTCATCTCCTGCTTTATCGGTGGCGGCGATTCCTTCTCCTCTTTGGCGAGCAGCAGTTTCAGATTGAACTCTTACTTTTCCTCTTTTTGCTTCAAGAATAGTACATCGCTCGGATTCTGTCTTCAGAATTTTTAAGGCACCTTCAATCCGCTGTAAACGGTCCTCAATGTGAGGTGACATTTCCACTCTCTTCGTGATGTTATCATTTTTTATTTCCAAGCCCAGACCATCTAACAATCCTTCCCAACTAGAAGTGACAACAATATCATCACCATCATGATGATGAGGTAATCCTAGTAACATGAGGGAGGTCTTGAGCATACCGTGTTGAAGATGTAAATCACCACATCGATAAGATGCTTCGAGAGGAGAGGGGAGGTCTATCCTATTGCCTGGGGGGTCATTAGGAGTTGAGCTATCTTCAGTTTCTTGTTGCCAGTTTTTTGCACCGCCTTTCAACCTCATCCAATTAATTGATGTTGAATCATTGGTCCATGAATCCTGAGGCGATTCTTCAGCAGGAAATATCTCACCTTCCTGAATAATTGAATGTAATACTGTAAGCCACTCTATTGGGAAATCCAACCAATTAAGATTCCAAGGTGGCGGGATAGCGCAGTTGAATTGATGGCTAATCCTGAGTGCTGAATCCCAATCAAGTGGCATTGTTTGCAAATGCTTTACCCAAGATTTCTTCAAGTGGAAGTTTTCTAAATCATCATTAGAAATCATTCCGGGAATACCATCTGGAAGTTGTGATCTGTCAATGTCAAGAGCCTTGACAAAATTTGACAACGACTTCTCATCATCCAATGCCTCAATAAGTTCAGCAGCCCACCAATCACGATTATATGCAGATGGAATGAGATTCTTGTTATTCTCAAGGAACTCGCCGAATCCTAGCATAATTTCGCCATTATCCCAGATTGAACTGACGTCGTCATCAATTTCATTCCACTTTGATAATATATCCACTCTGCCAAAGCGACCATCATTGAGAATAACAGTTGGGCCTTGTAGAGAATCTGAGGGAGTTACGGCACACGCTTTCCCTGGTCTTTCTATCTTCAATTGAGTACCAACTGCAATGAATTCACCCATCGCATGCATAGTAACTGGTGACAAAGCACCGGCCGCCAATCCTGTCGCTCTAGTTCTTCCATATCTTAGGCGGAAACCTCCTGCTGCGAGAGGTTCCCCAAATACTGGTCGGCCAGCAATGATATC
>CAUZNH010000251.1:0-2547 GCA_963581345.1 Candidatus Thalassarchaeaceae archaeon
CACATCCAAGTTTGTCGAGTTGAAGGACTCTTAGATGACCTTGATGGCACCCGAAAAATTATCTCCAGAATTCTTGAATTATCTTCGGTGCAAAAGCAGATTGAGGATGTTGAAGGAAGTGAGGATTAATGTTCAGCGGAATTGTTCAAGGAACTGCTGAAATTACTGCTGCTATCCAACGAGATGATGTCTTAACTATCGAGATAGAGTTGGGTGAAAACCTGATTGAAGGATTAGAAATCGGGGCCAGTGTTTCAGTAGATGGAGTGTGTTTAACAGCAGTCGAAATTGCCGATTCAACGGCTAAATTCGATATTATTGAAGAAACCATCCGTTGCACCACCTTAGATATGACGCGCAAGAACACTCAGGCAAACATTGAGCGCTCACTAAAATTTGGTGATGAAATCGGTGGCCACAATGTATCTGGACACGTTACTTCGGTGGCTACCATCAGCGAAGTAAAACAAGGTGTGAACGGCAGAACTCTACGGTTAACCAGTGAAGAAAAAGACATTTCCTATCTGATGCCAAAGGGATTTGTTGCGATAGATGGAATCAGCCTTACCGTTGGTGAAGTGAATCGCTCAACCGCTACCTTTGATGTGCATTTGATTCCAGAAACTATCACAGCCACAACAATTGGCGGAAAACAGGTTGGGGACAAAGTCAATCTTGAACTTGATTCAGCAACAGTTGCCGCTGTTGAAGCGGCAAAACAGATGTTAGCAAACCAACAATAAGGATGAAATCAAAGAGGCCAGCCTAAACAAATGGAAGTGAACAGATGAGTAACAATATTGGCATCGTTTGTGGAGAATTCCACCGCATTGAAGTTGAACAGATGCTCGCTTTCGCTAACGATACCGCACAAGAACTGGGCCTATCTGTCACAGAAGTGGTTTGGGTCCCAGGCTCGATGGAAGCACCACTAGCAGCAACAAGGCTTCTTGAGCAAGATGACATAGTCGGAGTAGCCTGTTTAGGAATCATTGAGAAAGGTGAAACACAACATGGATTGGCAATGGGTCAAGCAGTCATCAAATCACTTATTGAAGCCCAACTCGCATTTGACAAACCCGTTGGACTGGGGATTATTGGACCGGGTGCTGAACCTCAGCACATAGCACCTCGTCTAGAGCCACACGCTCGAGCAGCAGTAGTAGCAATCGCCAAGATGTTGAATTGAATTTCATTCTCAAGATTGATGAGGGGCCTACGCCCCCGCCACGTCATGGCAGATGTCCACGAAGTCATCATTATCGGCTCAGGACCGGCAGGTTACACAGCCGGATTGTACACAGCAAGAGGTATGCTAGAACCGCTAATGTTTGCAGGATATGCTTCTGGCGGCCAACTAATGCTAACATCTGACATCGAAAATTTCCCCGGTTACCCTGAGGGAATCGGAGGCCCAGAAATGATGCTGGAACTACGCCAACAAGCTGAAAGATTTGGTTTGACTGTTGAGGACAAGAATGTTGAGAAAGTTGACTTTTCCTCCCGCCCATTCAAAATCACAGTTGAAGGAGAAGAACACCTTGCTAAAGCAGTCATTATCACCACTGGAGCGGATGCAATCTGGCTCAATGCAGAAGGTGAAGTGGAGCAGAAAGGAAAGGGCGTTAGCACCTGCGCAACCTGTGATGGATTCTTCTTTAGAGACCAAGAAGTATTGGTTATTGGAGGGGGGGACTCAGCAATGGAAGAGGCTCATTTCCTCACCCGGTTTGCCTCCAAAGTAACCGTTGTTCACCGAAGAGATTACTTCCGCGCCTCACAGACAATGTATGACCGTGTGGCTAACCACCCGAAAATTGAGATCGCACTACACCGACAAGTCAAACGCTGGTTATCCAACGAATCAGGATTATCAGGAGCGATTCTTGAGGACCCGCGAGATGGTTCGGAGCACGAAATATCATGCACTGGCGCATTCATAGCAATAGGTCACACCCCTAACACCCCATTCCTTGAAGGACAAGTTAGGACTGACGATAATGGATACATCATTCACTCTGAGCACACCATGACATCAGTACCTGGAGTTTTTGCTGCAGGAGATGTCGTTGATACACGCTACCGCCAAGCGATTACGGCGGCTGGCATGGGATGCCAAGCAGCCATGGATGCCGAAAAATGGCTTGAAGAGAATTAGTGGCAAACCGAATATGTGAGTGGCACCTCGGGTTACCTAATGAGCGACCTAACAGCGGCTGAAAGAGGGCGCTACGCTCGCCATCTTATCCTCCCTGATGTTGGTATAGAAGGCCAACAAAAATTGAAGGACGCAAGCGTATGTGTCATCGGTGCTGGCGGCTTGGGCTCGCCTGCACTCCTCTATCTTGCAGCGGCTGGAATCGGACGCATTGGAATCGTCGATGACGACCTTGTAGATTTGACCAACCTGCAACGCCAAATCATCCACTCAAACGCAGCCATCGGAGAGCCAAAAGCAGAATCAGCTGCTCGCAGAATATCTGAACTTAATCCAGAAATCACTGTTGATATCCACAACTGTAGGCTCGGCATTGAAAATGCTCTTGA
>CAUZNH010000252.1:0-2544 GCA_963581345.1 Candidatus Thalassarchaeaceae archaeon
GACTTCGTAGCTACCATCATCTTGGAAGATGACTACCACTACAATTGCCTGTTCACCATTGGTCCATACATAGACCACGACAGTGCCACCATCATTGATGGGGTTAAGGTCGCTAATAGAGAGGTTATCGTAAACATCTCCCTCCGTTAACAATGAGTCACTTATTAGGTAATCTTGCTCAATATTTTGAGCAGCCTCCAAAGTCATTAATTTATTCTCCAGGTTTTGTGCATCATATGCTGATTCTGCAGTAGCTGCACCGGCGGTAACAACCACCAGCATAGTCAATGCAATCAACAAAGCGCGCAAGCCCTTTCTACCGTACTTTCCGTTTAAGTTGGGTTTTTGTCCCATATCATATCTATTTGCTTCCATCACATATAATCAAATTAAGGGCCAACCCCTAACTTATGCCGGAGTTTACCTTTGTATACCAGTCACATCCAATAATCATGCCAACCTTTTCAGTAGTAATCCCACAACATGGTTCCATGGTTAGGGACGCGCTTGCTCGGCCCCTACGCGATTTACGTATTTCAGTGACCGACCGTTGCAATTTTCGTTGTCCTTATTGCATGCCACGTGAAGTGTTCGGTGAAGATTATCCATACCTTGCGCGTGAGGACATACTCTCGTTTGAGGAGATAGACCACCTAGTGTCATCTCTTGTTCCATTAGGAATAGAAAAAGTGCGTCTGACAGGCGGAGAGCCCCTTCTTCGCCGTGATTTTGTTAAATTGGTTGAGAAAATTACTGCTCATGATGTTGAAGTGGCTGTTACAACTAATGGTGTGTTGTTAGAGAATCAGGCAAAAGCCCTAGCTGATGCTGGCTTAGACCGTGTTACAGTTAGTTTGGATGCGTTAGATAACGAAACATTCCAAAAAATGACTGATAGTGATGTCGATGTAAGTGTGGTATTAGCAGGTATTGCTGCTGCTATCGCTGCGGGATTAACACCAGTCAAAGTGAACACTGTAGTACGACGTGGGGTCAACGAGCATGCAATTCAAGACCTAGTGGAATATTTTCGTGGCACAGGGGTGATAATTCGCTTTATCGAATTCATGGATGTAGGTTCGTCAAATTCTTGGCGTATTGAGGAGGTTATCACAGCCCAAGAGATCCGTGAAATAATTCTTGAAAAGGTAGACTTGAATGAGATTCCACCCCAAGATGCAAGCCAGGTTGCTAAGTTATGGCAGACTAGTGAGGGTGATAAAATAGGATTTATCACATCAATTTCTGAACCTTTTTGCGGCGATTGCAGTCGTGGTCGGATTTCGTCAGAAGGCAGATTTTACAATTGCCTATTTGCTGAAAATGGATTTGACCTCAAACCATATTTACGCTCAGGAGCCTCTAGTAGTGAGATCCAAGACCTAGTGCGTTCAGTTTGGGTAAATCGTAGTGACAGGTATTCGGAATTACGTAGTGAGACACAGATAGAGGGTCGAATTCTGTTACCGGTTGAGATGTCCCACATCGGTGGTTGATTCAAACGGACTTTAGCGCACTGAGGATAGAATCCCATGGTGCATCGGTACGAATAGCTGGTTTTCCATAAGCCGCAACCGCTGCGCAATGACCCATCGCAACCAACGCTTCTGCTAACTTAGTTGGAGACGGAGGTGCAGGCAGTTGTAGTCGGCTTGCCAATGAATCAACGACCACAAGATTTCCTGAATGAATTGCTAAAGATTCCCCAGCTAAATGGCGTACAGAGCGAGCAATTGCCCGTCTACGAAGGCGTAACTCACTTTCATCATCACATATTTCTTCTGTAGGTCCACACAACTCAAGAGCCCTTTCCGGTGTCATTGAAGCCATCACTTCAGCATCCCCTATTTGTCCAGTCCAAAGCGGTCCTGAAATTCTCTTGTCAGTTTTATCTACAATGGTGTCAAGTGGCACTAATATGTGGCCATGTCCAGCGTTTTCCCCAGCCTCTACATCACTTGGGTTCGCAATTCTCCAACCCAAATTTTGCTCAACTATACTTGCAGAGTCTAGTGATTTTCTTACTCTAACACTTACCCTTAAGTGGTGACTATCCCAAGTTGAAATCAGCGGCTCAATGACTTTGTCATGACGAGCAGCGCACCTTGCAACAGAAGCGAGAAGAATTCTCAATCCAGTGTCATGTGCGATTTCATCTAATCTAGCACGCGCACCATATCGCCGCATCAGTGGTGCTGGTGAAGATCCAGTTAATGCAGCAACGTCTGTTGCTGTAACTTCCAAGACAGCCTTCCTTGCAAGTGATTGCATTACCGAATCAAGAAATGGAATTGGCGAGCCAAATGGGTCAATATCCACCCATTGCCAACCACGTGAAAGCGCCACCTGTCTTGCGTCACCGCAAACAGGCTTGAATACACCAATTTCAGCAACAGGGTTGTGCTTGTAGTTTGCTTGCAACCAAGAAATGGCATTCTCATCCATATCACACATCCAAAGTTGCAGTCTAGATACCATTTCGGCTGGCAGTTCGTGGCATATACGGTGACTGCGAATTCCACTCGCAGCTAATGAATCAAGTAT
>CAUZNH010000253.1:0-2531 GCA_963581345.1 Candidatus Thalassarchaeaceae archaeon
CCATCCAACTTCCATCTAAATAATTTCGGAAATCGCCAGTGCTAGATGTCATAGTCAAACAGTAGTTATCTTCAGAACAATCTGAATCGGTTTGCTGTTCATCTGAATTACTGCTGCTATTGCGGACATCTTCATCAGTTTCGTTATAGAAATAGAGGTCCATTCTATTGTCCTGCTCCGCTCCAGGGAAGCCACTACCGGGATCCTCCTTAGGATAAACGAGTCTTGTCTTGAACTGGTTCAATTTGTGAGAGTTCTCAAAATCATATGTTAGCGGAGCAGTGAATTCTTGGCGAGGGTTATCAGCAGTATTGTTACGACCAATCTCTAAATCGCTCCAAATTGCCCGTGCATTAACGTAAACCCAAGTCTCCGCAGTCGAGGTCATTCCTTGGTCATCTGTGACTGTTAGACGTACTTTCCATTCACCTGGTGGTGTGGCCCAAGAATAGGTTTCTCCATCAGCATCATCATCGTTGGTCTTGTCACCATCCCCATCAGTATCAATGTAGATGTTGAGGTCCCACTTCCAAGAAACTAACCAAGACTCTCCGCTTCCAGCTTCGCTTTCACTCGCATCAAGGATTAGGGTTGTTGAAGGGTCCCAATCCCTAGTTCCTTCATCCATTGCGTCATCACAAATCCAAACGAGAATATAGGTCCCTGAACTAGAGGCAGTTTCGTCATCACAATCATCATCCTTTGTAGTAATGATTTCTGCGATTGGGATTGCGGCATCCTCTGAAAGAATTTTCAGGGTCATAGTATCCTCTGTTTCAAACTCTCCATCTGAGACTGATAACTTGACAATATAATCTCCTTCTGAACTATATGTGTGAGATGTTGTGTCCCCTGTAGCCGTATTAGTGTCACCAAAATTCCACGAATATGTCAAATCGTCACTATCTGGGTCTGAAGATGCCGTTGCATCAAAATGAAGTAACATCCCTGCCTTCAAGGTGCCACTTTCTTGTAATGAAAAGGAAGTAGATGGTGCTGAATTAGAATTGAATGATTCTAAACAGCCCGGAAAGATTGCTGCTAAAAGCAATGTCAAAATGAGAACCATTGAACTAACGTTGTGTCTCTTCATCATGCTATACCGAGTGGCGGCCTGTCATCAACCATTCGGTAATGCGTATAGGTTACATTCGCTTTCTATTAGCACATTTCGCCACCCAAATGGTGCCTGAGAGCAGGGTATCAGAAACTGAAAAGATTCGCTTGGCGGTTCCCTTTGATTAAATCGTCACCACTCCAACCAAATGCTTCGGTAATGCGGCCAAGGGCGGTAGCCAAGCGTTTGACATAGAATTCGGGGTCATATTCAGTCTGTTCAACTCCTGTTTCATCTTCTAACCATGCTACAACTTGCATCGGGCTTTTACTAAAATCAGTCACCAACCAACCAACTTTCATCCCTGGTGTGAAATTGAGTCCTGCCTCAATCCGCTGTTTAGCGGCTCTAACCTGTACCATTCTATCTGGATTAACGTATGCGCTGGTGAAGTCTATTTCCCCACCTGCTCCAACTTTACCTTTGCATGATTTACTAATCACCAAATCTCGTGGAGCGACATTACCGCCTTTCACTTTGTTAATCAAGGACATACACATGTTGACGGCTGCATCTGATTCCCCGTCAAGAATCATCTCAAAAAGTTCGGTCATTGCATCTGTAAGTAGTGTGAATGAATCGGTTCTCCTTACTTCATAACCACGAATGAGGAGTTTTGGTTCGGGCCATATCACTTGACCGACATAGCGCTTTTTTGCTCCGTGACTGAAAAATGATGAGAGGCCGGTCTCAAACTCGAGTTCAGCCCCCTCTTTGGTGAAGCGGTTTGCTAATTCATGACCAAAGTTGACCAGTTCTTCTGATGCCTCATCCCACGCCGTACAGTCTTCTCCTTTGGCTGGTTCCTTCAAAGGTGCATCTTCCTTGACTGGTGCTTCGACAAACACACTGTCAGTATCGCTGTAGACCACATGGTGACCTTCTTCATCGAGTTGTTTGATGATGCTCTTAATGTTGGATCTTGCCCACGCGGTGATTGATGAGCCCAAATCTTCGTGGGTGAAGCGGTAGAATTTGGATGCGAAAACTCCGTAAAAAGAATTCATTAGAATTTTTACTGCGTATTGCATTTTATCGTGGAATTGCTCGGCTACTTTGTCGCCTGACTCTTGGGCTGTTTTGAGGGCTGATTTGTGGTCAGACCTCAAGTTCATCAAATCTTCAAGGAGGCGGGGAATTATTCCACGGCGAGTTTCCACTGGTAGAAATTTTGCTCCAAGAGGTGATTCATGGTATCCAGATTCTGGAACTTCATCGGGGCGAGTGCTTTTGTCAATTCTTGTAGTATAACAGATATTGTTTGAAATCATAATAGATGGATACATTGATTTGAAATCAAGCACAGCAATCCAGCGAGATACTCCTGCTTCTACTTCGTGTACATAGCCGCCAACTATTTGCTCGCCGCGGCCACCTCTATTTGTTCGTGGTACTGCAATATTTTCTCTGTCTG
>CAUZNH010000254.1:0-2528 GCA_963581345.1 Candidatus Thalassarchaeaceae archaeon
ATCTTTGGAGTTCTCATCATCACTCGCATTTTATCGGCGGGAGCTTGTGGTTCAATCTCTGTACTGATGGTTGGCAAAGTAATCTGGAAATCTTTTTCCTCAAGGTCATCGCGGTTTACGATGTCAATATTGAATCGGTCGTATGCGTTTCCATCATTGTATACTTTGAACTCAAAGATGTAATCAACATTTGGACGTAGTTGCTTGAATGGTTCTTCAGCCTCAACACGGAGTCTGCTGAATTGCATGATTGTAGCCATCACTGATGACTGCACTGAAGGGCAGGTTGTGCAAGGAATTCCACTAGCAGAAGTAACTCTAGCAGTGATTGTGATTGAACGGCTTCCTTCTGCCATTCTGTTGTCACCACGAACAACCACCTCAAAAGTTGATGAATCGTATGCTCCAACTGTGATCAAACCAGGGTGAGCAACTGCTAATCCACCAGCAGTCACAGTAATGGTGACATCCTCGACATATTGGGTTGGGTTTGTTGCTGTGCAGTAAGTTGTACCAGTTCGTGCTGCACCAGGATGGACCTCAATTGGGATAGCCGCTGGGGAACAAGCCACGCTCACGGTAGGGTTTGGGGATACACCTTGTGCTACGGCATTTGATGCCGCCCCTGCCCACATACTCAATGCATATACTGCAATAATGAGAATCAATCTGCGAGTTACTCTTCCGTTCATTCTTAGTCACCTATGGTGAACTGTCACGGTCATTCTGCTATAAGGATATGGGGCTATAGTACCATCTTTTGTGGTCCCAACATTACAAATCATCAAGGCCGAAATCGTCGAACTCTTCATCACCAAGGTCAAAATCATCATCGAAATCATCGTCAAAATCAAACTCGGTTGTGGCACTACTCCGAGACATACCTAACTTGACTGCAACAACAATGACTGCAACTACCGCCAACCCTGCCAACACCATTGCCGCGGTAATTGCCCACGCTGGAACATTGTCAACCGAAGTTGACAAAAATGATTCTTCTTCTGCAATTGATTGTAATCGGAAATTGCCTTCAACAATCCAGGAGTTCCCGTTATCTTCTGCTAACTGGCTATCTACTTGCATAATCACCACAAAAGAACCATCCGTAATATCTTCAGATGCTGTAATAGTGAGGATAATTTCTTTGGATTGGTTTACCCCTAACTTGGCAGAAGTATCTGAATATTCAAAGGTGAAACCAAACTCTTCAAGACCACTTTGATTTTCCATAACCACCGAAAGTGTATCCTCTGCATTCCCTGTATTACGCAAGGAGAAATTAAGAGTGGTTTGCTCACCATTATTGAGTGATAACTCCTTCCCTTCCATGTCAATCCAAGGCCTACCAAAAGGCATAATCTCAACTTTAACAGAGTCGCTCTTTGTATTCCCGGGGACCGGGACAACAGTCGCTGCTGAAGTCACCGTGGCTTCAATTGAACTAGTGAAAGATTCAACATTTGCATTAACTTCAGCAGACCAACTAACCGTGAAAGTTTGTTCACTATTGGCGCTAACTGACACTGAACCAGGATATGCAACATTCAACCCAATATCTTCAACTGAGATATTGACCTCTTCAGTATAGGGTCGGGTATTTTCAAGGGTGCAAGTTACTGAACCAACTCTCGTATGACCTTGCCCAACTTCAATCTCTACAGTCGAATCGGGGCAATCAATATTGATGTCAGGTTGGAATTGTGCTGAAACCTGTGGAACAAAACACATAGTTACCAGCAACAGTGAAGTTGCAAGGAACATAGAGCCTAACCTCAGGTATGCCATCACACCGCCCTCTTGGTCGGTCCTATTTCAGCATACGGTAGCATCAATTCAAGTGCCAACTTTGAACAGGGGTAGCATAGACGGGGCGTCAAGGGCCCGTAGCTTAGTCTGGTTAGAGCACTCGGCTCATAACCGAGTGGCCGCCGGTTCAAATCCGGTCGGGCCCATCAAGACCCCATCTGATTTAGTCAGAATGTGACTAATAACAAATTATTTTCTCACTGCGGAATCCCATCTATTTGTTGCTCAACATATTCTTCACATTGCTGACGAACTTCTGCAGGAACAAAAACCATTGAGCGAGAGAACTCACCAGAGATTGACCGAATGAGAGGAGATACCTCAGAAATATCCCTGCCATCATCAAGGCTAATCCCCTCTTGATATGGCAAATAACCCTCTTTCCTAAGTGGTGCGCTGATTAAATCATGGTATCCATCAAATCCAGCACCCTCTACGATTTCTTTCAATCCACTCCAAAGTTCATCGACTTGTTGGGGATTCAACATGTTTCGCAATTGTTTGTGAAACACCGCCCGACTTGAAAGCCTCTTGGCATAACCTGACAGAATCTCATCTCCGTGGTCAGCCCATTGGAATACATCTGCAATCACAAAGGAATCTGTCAACTGTGAATAACGATACGGAGTAAGAGTACGGTTTGACAATAAATCTCTCATTTTCAATGACAGGGGGAGTGAACCTTCTTCGTGTAACTCTCGTGCTCTCGCAAGTGCGCGCAC
>CAUZNH010000255.1:0-2504 GCA_963581345.1 Candidatus Thalassarchaeaceae archaeon
AGTCCCACTAATCAAGGCCGTTTCAGAACTAGAGAACAAGCCAGATTGTTCCTGGGTTCACAAGCATCCTTGGCCAAAAGCCTCCCAAGAGGCTCTCAGCCAAGCGATTTCAGAAGCAATTGGATTTGACTTCCAAGCAGGACGTAGAGATGAATCAACCCACCCGTTCTGTGGTGGTTCAAATCCTGATGATGTCCGTTGGACAACTCGATATGACGAGAAGGAGCCTTACGGGGCAATCTTTGGAACCATGCACGAGACAGGCCACGCACTGTATGAACAGGGCAGGCCAAGAGACCTTGATTTCCAGCCAGTAGGTGAAGCAAATGGATTGGGGGTCCACGAGAGCCAAAGTCGATTGTGGGAAAACCAAGTTGGTCGCTCCCTTGCGTTTTGCGAATGGTCATTTCCAATGTGGCAGGAACACTTCCCTACTAATTTTGAAGGGGTTACACCAGAGATGTTGTGGCAGGCAGTCAACCAGGTTGAGGCTAGTTTAATCCGTGTTGAGGCGGATGAGGCAACCTACAATCTTCACATCATGATACGATATGAAATTGAGAAGAAACTAATCAACGGTGAGTTGGAAGTTGATGACCTTCCAGACGCGTGGGATGACATGTACGAGGAATTCCTTGGTATTCGCTCCCCAACACATACAGAAGGAGTATTGCAGGATATTCATTGGTCATTTGGAGCATTTGGTTACTTCCCTACCTACACTCTTGGTAACCTATACTCTGCACAATTACTGCAAGCCGCTGAGAAGGATATTGGCAGTATTGATGAACAGGTTAGGAGAGGCGAGTTCACCCCTCTTTTGGGTTGGATGCGCACGCATGTGCACGCGAGAGGAAGTATTCTCGAGCCATCAGACCACATTGAGGAGGCAACTGGTGAGCAACCTAAGCCGGATGCTTTCGTTGCCTACTTAGCAGACAAAATTGGCCGTCTGTACGGTGTGTAATCATCTATTGTCATTATTCAGAAGTTTCTGAACTGTAGTCAAAGGTACATGTTTCGTCGCAGGTATCAATAATTACACCTGTGTGAAGGAATTCTTTCACCATTTCATTGACATTTTCAATCACTCCAATTTCGTTGTGTGCTTTTCCAGCGTCTGCAACTGGCGGTGGTGCATTGCCTTCAGGCATTGCATTATATCCGCCATCCCAGTAGACAATTGCAGAACCTGAAATTGGTCCAGACTGTTGTGTAATCCCGTAAGGTAATCTTGCAGAACTATCTAGCACGGGAATGCCAGCTGTCCTAGCCGCTCGGTCTGATGAGATGCCAGGTACTTGTGCATCATTTACAGAAATAATAGAGAGGAAAGAGAACGGCTCAATAACTGATTCGTACCCATCATTTGCGAAGGGAAGGAAAGATTCCGGGTCTGAGCAGTCCCACATTTGTTGCATCACACCTATCAACAAGGCTCGGTCATTACGCTCGGGATATGCTGCTGAATGAGAGAATAGTTCAGCGAAGGTGGCAAAGTTGGTAGAGCGTTCAACGAATGTTGAAAATCCAGAGCCACCAACCCATAGTGCTGCTCTATCAATATCAGGGGATACAGCGACCACGCTAGCACCGTAAATACCGCCAAGCGAATAGCCCATGTAGTGTACATCAGTTGAATTGACCAAGTTGGTTCCATCTGAATACATTTCATCAAGATCAGAGCAGATGCCCTTGAATGTTCGAATCATCGTCATCTTGTTGATTAAAGCCTGTTCTATTCTTTCCGCTTGATGCTGGAAATAAGATGGGTCAATCATTCCCAAACCAAGAGTGTCAAAGTCGGATGTACTCCACCCATAGAGGTCGGTAGCAACGAACGAGACTTTGTATTCCTCAGCCCAGCCACCCAAGTAATTGCTAGTTCCTTCACCTGTGCCCAAGAACCCATGACCAAATACCACTAGAGGTCCGCTTTCATTTAGGTCAGCAAGTACCTGTGGGATGACCATTGTGTAGGGGATTTCAGCATCTTCAACATATTGTGGCAATCCATCTGCACCCCTTACAAGCAGGGCTGGTGGATTTTGAGATTCAAGATATTGTGGTGCAGTAAAGGTACCACGGATTCGGCGGTATAGTTTATCGTCGTCTCCATAATTATCCTCGCTTGAGGTTACAGTGCAACCGATTCCATCTTCTCCAAGTCGTGTGAGGGCGTCAGAGCGCATTGTTGAGATATCACCAAGAATGGATTGAGAAGATGCAGTGTGGAAAACCCATGCCGCCTTTACCGCGATAAAATCGTATGCATCCTTGGCATCAGCAATATCGCCAATGAATGCCTCAATCTCCCCTCGCCTTGATTCAATATCAGGTGATGTGGTTTCATTACCGTCAATTATTGCTTGCATTGCGTCTGAAGGAGTGATGGGGTTTCCTGATAGGTCAGTTAGCCCAATGAATGCGACACCATATGTTGTATCGTAATCAAGTGCGCCCAATGTGCGCATGAATACTATTGTTGCTGACGGGTTAGTGGC
>CAUZNH010000256.1:0-2502 GCA_963581345.1 Candidatus Thalassarchaeaceae archaeon
TCTTTGGGTGGCAAGCCTATTGATTGGTTACCTGAAGGTGGTGGAGGCCAAGGTTGGGTGATGCCTTGGCTAAGAGGGAAATGGTCTTCAGATGATGCAAAAATACTTCTTCGCGCTCTGCATGATTCCGGTCGAATAACTCGTCAAGAAGCGGTCAGCATGATTCCAGTGAAACTGCTTGATTGTAAGGCTGGCCATCATGTGTTGGATATGTGTGCGGCGCCTGGAAGCAAGTCAACTCAGTTGTGTGAAGCAATTGATGATGATGGGGTCGTTGTTGCCAATGAATCTAATCCGGGACGAGCAAATCTATTGGTCTCAAATTCTAAGCGAGTTGGCCTTACTTCTATGGTAATTATTCGCCATGATGGCCGACATCTCCCTCGGTGTCCAAATCCTGGCTTTGATAGAATATTAGTTGATGCCCCGTGTTCCGGAAACGGGACAACAAGAAAAAATCCTGAACTATGGGGAAAGTGGACTGAACGGGCTGGTCGGAAATTGAATCCGTTGCAGGTCGCGTTAGTCCGAAAAGGTGCAATGCTACTCGCACCAGGTGGTAGGATGGTCTACTCTACTTGTTCAATGGACCCAATCGAAAACGAAGCAGTAGTTGCTGAGATCTTGCGTACATGTGAATTCCTGACATTAGTTGATACTGAAATTGACGAAAAATGTCCCGGACTAGTTAGCCGAGATGGCATGTCAACTTGGTCACAACTCACCCGCAAAAGCGGGGAAGAAGGGACATTTAGTGATGGGGATGAAGCGGAATTATTGTCACCTGAAGAAACTGAAATCGCTACCGCTCTGCCTCTTTGTAGGCGTATTTGGAATGATGAAAATGATTCTGGAGGATTCTTTGTCGCCGCTTTCAAGCATGTTGGGGATGGAAAAGTAGCCTCGGCATTGATACCAACTAGCGAGATGGCGGAAAGGCCAGTTAGCCAACCACCCCCACCAACAAAAAACCACGAACTTCCAACCACCACTGATGTTCTAGAAACCATTTCTGAAGAGTGGGGGGCTGATTATGAAAAAATGTTTACTCGGGGGAGTAAAATCTACACAATTAGCAATGAGATTCACGATTGGTTTTGGGCTGGTGAAAGAATGCTCAGGCGCGGTGGTAGGCTCCCTGGCTGCCATTGGCACCCATTCCAAGTGGTGCAAGCTGGGCTACCAACATGGGAATTACGTAAAGGGATTTTACAAAGACCTACTTCCAAAGGGATGCACATTACCGGAGCAATATTATCACGTCGTGTACACGAAATAGAGTCTACTCTCCTCAAAGAAATTTTGCAAAAAGGTGGGCCTGAAAAGGAAGATGCCGCTGCGGCTATCTCTAGTATTGGCGACGAATCCTCTGGTGGAGTAGTTCTACGGTTCAATCATCAAGGAGTGACGTGGTGGCTACCGGCATGGCTAGGAGGCAAACTGACTCTGATGCTCCCCGATTGCGAGCGCACCCTAGTATCCTATGCCCTAGGCCTTGAGGTGGGGGCATGAATCGGTTTTCAGCAGTTATTATTGCCGCTTTTTTATTGCTTAATCTCACATTTATTGTGTTACCCGAATACTTAGATAATGTTAGCGGAGAGGGAGTTGAATCTGAAATTTCAGTTTTTGAATCCTTTATTGATGGTGACAATTGTGAGGGAGATTTTGATTCAGTTGAGCGACTAGATAGTGATGTATCACTAAACTGGATTCACGGTGAGGTGGGTAGTTTAGCAGGGCAGCAGCGAGCAGAAAAACTCGGTGCAGGCGCCTGCTCACAATGGCGGAATGGATATTCGCTAGAGAATGCTACCGCGATATCTCCGCTGGCTAAACTCACCCTAACAGTTGATGTTGTCGCTACTGAGCAAGGTGATGACGCGACTACCTCTGATGTTACTCAAACGGCTGGACTATTGTTAGAGGTTGAAATTGAACCATTAGAAGATTTGGAGGAGTCACTAAATCTGCGCTGGTATGTTACTGTTGACCACACTCCCGTAGGAAATGGAATTGCTGATGATGTGGTTCTCCACTATGGCTGGTCATCCTCATTTTATCATCAAGAAGGAAATATCACGAACTGGACTCAGGTAATTGATTCCGAGCGTTTAGCAGAAGATGGAATCCCATTCACTATCAATGATCTGTGGAGATTAGAAGTGACTGTGATGTTAGTTGATGACCTCAATGCAACTGTTTCTGGAATTGCCCATACTCAGGTTCAAACCCTTGATAGAATGCCAACTGTTGCAAGAATGGTTCCTGTCATTATCTTGGTAATTGCAATCGTTGCTGGCCTTGTTATTATTGTGCGTCAAGATTACCAGAGAGAAGTTGGGCTTCCACTTCTAACAGGAACTCTGCGCTACATCAAGAAGGAATGGATTGCTGAAGTGAAAGTAACTGCAGGTAAGTATGACTTGACGATTAAAGGCGCATCCGCAACATTGCCCTGGAAGATGTCTAGAGTGCCTAAGCAGCAATTAGTTCCAGCCG